>CAZORO010000018.1:0-25631 GCA_964581845.1 uncultured bacterium | reverse complement strand
TTCCTATCCAGATGGGCAAGCGGAAATCGCTCTACGAGATCCGTGATAAAGCAGCCCGGGAAGGTGGTCCTGCCGAGGTCATGGAAGAGAGAGAACCTCAGGAAATCCAATCTCCGCAACCTCAGCCACCCATGCCAAAGGTTCCAAGGGGCAGCAACAACCATCCTGTCGAGAGTCAACCTGCCAAAATCTATCCTCACCGCCCCTTACATGCGGGGCCCGCTACTCCTCCCAGCTCCATCACCACTCCGCCACCTGCGCCCGATCCCTTCGCGGATGACAACTTCCCCTCCATACTCCATCCAGCCAATATCACTCCCCCGCAAGATCAGCCGCTCACTCAAACAGCGAGGGAGGTTCATTCCAGTCACCCAGTTCATGTGAGCAAACCTGTCACTGAACCCCAAAATCTTACTCCCGAAGACACAGTCCGCCATTATGTCGAGAGCTGGAATGAGGGACGCTTCGCGGCGGAATACCGTTCACTTTCCAAACGCAGCCGGGTTCTGCCACTAGAGGAGTATTGCCAACGCCGCCGTTCCTTACAGGCCGCGCAGATCCAAACACACGGAAAAACCACCCGCCAAGAGATTGGTAAGTTTGACTCTGTTGCAATCGATGGGGAACACGCCCATGTAGAAATCACCCGGATCGATCGCGCCGCTAATGGGACCCACTGTTACGCCGAGTTTTTCACCCTAATTCACGAAGACGGGGAATGGAGAATTAAAACCCTCCGCCAGGGCGAGGAACGCCGCAACCCTGTGACGCCCCCCCGGGGTAGGATCATGAAGGCGGATGACTTCGCGGGACGGGAAATGAACATCAAACGCCACCATCCCGCCAAAACAGACCGGGAGTAAATCTTTACCTCTCCTCTTGAAGTGAGGTTTCCAACACAATTTCCCGCACGACCTGGAGCGCTTCCTCCAAGGCGTCGGGAGTAATGCATAATGGTGGATTGATCTTGATTGTCGCTCCTCCTGGACCTACGGGAGCAAAGGTCAGAACTCCTCTTTCGTAACACCGCTGGGTGACCAAATGCGCCAGTGCTCCATGGGGATTCCTAGTGCCTGGATGGACAAACCTGAGTCCCCGAACTAAACCTTTACCATGAGCCGCGCCAATATGTGGGCACTCGCCACGTAATGACTCGGCCCAAACCCCCAACCGCTCACCCAGATGGGCTGAATTATCGACCAATTGTTCTGCTTCAATCACCTCGATGCTTGCCAAAGCAGCCCGGCAACAAACAGGATTTCCAGAATGAGTACTGGTCATCTCTCCATGACCAAATTGATCCATCAGCTCGCCACGTCCCACCACCGCTGAGAGGGGCATACCACTGCTGATCCCTTTACCACAACAGATGAGATCCGGCTCGATACCATAGTGCTCGAATCCAAACCAGGTGCCGCAACGTCCAAAACCGGCCTGAACTTCATCAAGAATCAAGACAACCTGGTGCTGCGTACACCATGCGCGTAACGATTTCATGAAATCCACAGGGGCAAAGGAAGCGGTAGCACCCTGGTAGGTTTCCAGCATCACCCCGGCGGTCTCCTCCGCTCTCACATTGAGTGAATCCAATGCCCGAAGAAATCCATCGAAACTTGTATCTTCATTGTGGAAACCATCCGGGAATGGAACCTGGATGAAGGTGGGATCCTCCTGATGGATCCATTCCTTCAAAGAGGGAATTCCACCGGCTAGCTGGGATCCGAGGGTTCGTCCATGAAAGGCATTCTGGAAGCTGATGATCCTCTTCTTCCTATCACCATCGATGGTGGTTCCATGTTTCCTGGCTATCTTGAGCGCGCACTCGGGCGTCTCCGCACCTGTGGTCAGTAGAAACACTTTGGAGCGGTGGGGGGGGGTGATTTGGATGATCTTTTCTACCAGCGAAGCGCGCGCGGTATGGGGGAAGCAATAGCAATGGTGAAGACCACGCTGCAGTTCATCCTCCATCGCGGCCCGCACCCAATTGCGTCCATGGCCCGCATTGGCCACAAGCACACCGGAGGAAAGATCAATCCACCGGTTTCCATAGGGATCCTCCACGGTGAAACGATGGGCCTTGTGCCAGATGATGGGGGGTTGTCCCTGCATGGCCCTGGCCTCGTATTCCGCAAGCTTTCTGAGGAGTGGAATCGAGTCCGGGTGAGGGAGGGAGCCCTGAATTTTCCGGTACTGAGTCGAAACGGGAGAGACTTCCTGAGGAGTCCTTGGATATGCAGAAGGTTGCATTTTTTTAGACAATGCCTGTAAAGATGCGCTTATTGGGGCAATTCCTGAGTATACTCTACACCACCCGCCCTGTTAAACCACCCCATGACATTATCGGTCATACGCCACAGGAAGATGCGTTGATTGGCCTTGTCGATTTTAACAATTTTATAAGCGGCGCCGGGAGCGGGAGCCTTAGGGATAGTGTCGCCCTCTTTATACGTGTTGGTTCTCTTGTCCCCCGTGGTGAGCTGTACCACCTTGTTGCTTGGTATGTTCTTAATCGCCCAATTCTCATTCACCAATGGGACCGGCGTCTCGGTTGGAGTCGGAAGAATCGGCTGGGTGGGTGTCGGCTTGGGAGTCACCAAGAGCGAGAACAGGTCGGGACGTTCCTTGAACACACTCACCGCCGTCTCCATCGGAACGGGCCCGTCCTCTTGTTCATCAATGCGGCTGGTTTCCCCTTCATCTATTTTCAACAGTTCCGCACGCTCGGCCTTGGCCTGCAAAATATCCGTCACTAACAAAAGACTGAGGCCACCCGCGAGAGCGATCAGAAGCAGATAAACCAATACTTCCGAGTATTTTTTCATCGCCCTCTCCTCCTCTCTCTCGTGGCCTTCTTGGATTCAATCGTGCGAGAGATGTCGACATCCGCCTGGATAGCGTTGCCAGACGCAGCGCCAGCACCCGCTTTTCTACGGACAGTGAGCTTGTTGATTTCCAGCACGGCTGGATTGGATTCCACTTGGTAAAGGAAAGCCGCCAGTGTCGGCCAGTCAGTGCTGATGGCTTTCAGAGAGAAAGAGTAGGTTTTGAAGTCATCATCGATCCAATCCGCTGGATTCTCATTCCGTGAGTTAGGGATGATGCCGCATTCATTGAGGAGTTTGGTCAATTCCTCACTAATGCGGTTTCTCTTATCTTGCTCGGTTCCCTCAATCGAGAGACTCTCGCGGATCCGTTCAAATTCCTCGCGGTATTGTTGAGAACGGATACTTTGCTCCTCAGTTTTCTCCAAGCTTTTTTGCAGATCAGCGATGCGTGTATCCATGTCCTTGAATTTGGCCATCAGTGGACGGAAGGCGATCAGATAACCACCCCCGAAAACCACCGCCAGAGCGGTTAACCCCATCAGGAAACGTTCGCGTTTGGTCTGCAATACCGCCATTATCATAATCCTTTACTGCTGTAACTTCGGACTGGTTTTGATCGTGCATTTAGTCCCAGTCACTTTCTGGTAGTTGGGGATGTCAAACCATCCCTTCTTCTTCGTAAGGTCCTCAGTTTCCTGATTGCCTCTTTCGATGGTACCCGCGAAATGCGGCGAGTCTCCCAGAATCTTCACATAGCCATCCATATCAGCATTGGTGTAGGTCTCCAGGTTCATCACCACACTATCCGACTTCGTGAAATCGAGGCTGACGATCTTCACCCTATCGGGAGTTCGTTCAAATAGATCCTGGAGTATCTTGAAGGCGGAGTTTTCTCTGTCGATATTGGAGTTAATGACTTGAAGCTTTTTGGCGATCTCTTCAATGCCCCGGATCTGGGGCTGGATCTCGGCGATCTTGCTCTCGTAGATCCGGATCACCTGCTGCTTGTGCCAGAAGATATGCCCCACCCAAGCTCCCAGGAGAATCAGGTTGAAAACCATCAGGATGGTGGAGTTCACCAGGAACTGCTTCCGGCGGGCCACCGCGCGTTCGTGATAGATTTCCTCGGGAACTAGGTTGATATGGTGAGTGGTTTCGATCTCCTCTAACGCCAAGCCAATCGGGCAGGTATAGAACAACAACGGTTCGGCGGATTTGCCTGGTTGGATCGGAAGCCGTTGGGTCACCGGGATCGAGACTTCTCTCTCCAGCGCCTCGCGGATCCCTGGCAGTTCACTCCCTGGCCCGGAAATAACCAAGTGAGCCGGCTGTGTTCCCAGAGGCTCATGGGAAAAACCGGTGAGAGAGCGTTTCAAATTACGAACAAGCCCGCCCCACCACTGACTCTGACTGTCAGGCCATGCGGATGGATCACTTTCGAAGGAAAGACCGACCGCGGAGGTCTCAAGCTCATCGGTGGAGATCGGTGTGGCGCGTGAGAACCGCAGTTGACGGTCCATGACCAATCCCACCAGGGAGCTTTGCTGATCGAGATGGAAGACCGCGAAAGGTTCTCCATCGGCCTCCCCAGTGCTTCTTGCGAAGGCATATCCGCAACCATGCACCTCCACATCGAGACGCAAAGGCTCGACACCTGCTTCATCCAGCTCCTCGAGAACCTCATAAAGGTCCTTGCGGCGTGCCGCCACCATCAGGACATGGGACTCATTCGCCCCCACCTGTTCAACAATCCGGTAGGAGATTTCGGCTTCATCCGGCGGGAAGGGGAGATAACGCTCCACATCGAAGAAGAGCATCTCCCGCACCTCGGAGGGGTCCCCCGAGGGCAGACTCACCAACCGGGCGATGACATCCTCACGCGGGATACCCACGATTACATCGCCCAGGTCTTTCGTGTGCTTCGAGAGAGCTTCCCGCAGGGCCGCCTGACGCCCCGCGTGGATATCTTCCGTAACACCACGCCGTCCATGAGGCGCGACAGCTTGGCTTAGTCCGCGGACAGTCACCTTTCCGGAACGGCTCACGGAAACAGTAGCGATGCGTACGACCTTCTTGCCATACTCGATTCCAGTGACTGTCCTGGCTTTACGGGTTGAATCAGTTTTAGCCATCAGCCCTCTTCCTCAAGACCGATAACCAGGAACTTGACCTGTTCCTCCGGGATTCGATCACGCTTAAAACGTTCATTCGCTGCTTCATTCAAGTCCACTTCTTCTGTGAAAACACGGAGTAAGGTTACATGGAGTGTCTTCTTCACATCATTGACGATACCTGTCGAGTGGATGATAAAGTAGTCCGAAGCCACTCCAAACAAACTAGCCGCACGGGAAACCTCGCTGGGGTCCAACCCCACGCTATCGATGCCTTCTTTGTTCTCATCCGAATGAGGGAGAGTACGAAACTTCTTGTCATCGTCAGAGCCAAGCACATCATCATTTCCATTCCGGTATTTGACAATCTTCTCGGCCACATCAATGGCATCATCATCGGATTCATCCTCTCCCCAGAAAAGGGCTTGGATAACCTCAAAGGGAGCGGAGTTGATATTGGGCTTGCAGCGTTTCTCAGTGGAAAGACCTGATTGGACTGTTAGGAAATCCTTGATCCCTAATTGGAGTTTACCATCGGCATTATCATACGGAGGACTCTCATCCCCATCGTTCTCGTTGTCATCCAACTCCCCATTATCGTTCTCATCCTCGCCATAGTAGATCAGGCTGGTCATATTCGGGATCATCAAGAGTTCCTCAACCGCTGCCAAGGGTTCATTCTTCATGGCGTTGGTGGGACCGGAGCTATCGATTTCATCGGGAGGCTGGTGAGGGTTGTAATAGTAGTCCTCATTGGACTCATCGCCAAACTCCCAGCCAGGAACGCCTTTTACGTCAATCAAAGTGGGCTGATCATCGCTGTCAATAAAGTCAACGATGGCCGCGCCCAGGGCCTGTGCCTGGTCCTCTTTTACACCGCAAATCTCCAGTAAGCGCCTTATCTGCTGATAGTTGGCGTGGTTAACATTGATCCGGCCTGATAGATCCTCCACCTTGACGAGGAGCTTTCCACGCGCATTCTCAACCTCCGCGCCCCATTTTTCTTCTTTCTTATCCGGATCGATCCCATAGGCATCCGGGTTGAAGCCCCAAGCTTCGGAGGGAGCGTCATAAAGGTAGTTCTCATCTTTGTCGTCAACCTCAATGAGGTCCTCCTTGCCAAGCACACCCTTGTCCTTGAGTTTGTCCTCACGCAAGAAGACCATGGCGCGCGATACTCCCGCCTTGGCCAGGTAATAGGCACGCACACTGTTGATCTGATATCCCGTCATCCGCAGCTCCATCTGGCATTGACGTGCATAGGTCCAAGCGATCACGGTGAGGATAAGAAGCACCCAGATCACGGTGACCAGCACAATGCCCGACTCCCCTGCCCTTCTCATCATCGTATTCATCGCCGGTGGCTTCTCCGCTCACGGTTTCTTCGAGAGGCATTCGGCGGACGTTCTCCCTTCCGGAGCCGATCCAGACGATCCAGGCTGGAACGGTAAGCGGTACCAAAATCACTTTCGCTGGCGCGCGCGCTCACAATATTAAGATCCGCCGTGGGAATCTCTGTGCAAGTGCTCAGACGGACATCCTCGGCAACCTGAATATCACATCGCACCAGTTTCGGAAGCCCAACCTTTTCCTCATCCTCATCGGTCAGCTCGGATTCATCTAACTCACGGCAGAACTCATTGATTACCACCTGCTCGGAATCCCAGGAGTCCTTCCAGTTCTTGCCATCGAAATAGGCGAATTTAACTTCCTTCACATTTTCACAGATGGTTTGTTTGATCGGTTTATCGAAGTATCCTTGGTTCACATCAGGAACGAAGCGGCGGTTCCTTCCCTCGAACCGGTCAGGTACGGGAGCGCGCTGTTCCATGCGCCTGGCCAAGAGCTCGGCCAGACGCGCTTCGAGCAGACTCCGGTAAATCTCCTTGATTAACCTTTCATCGCCATCCAAGTGGTAACGGACCTCCCGGATATCCAACTCCGGTCCGTTCTTGGTTTCCATCTCTTGACGGATCACGAACTGAACCTGCTTGGTGTCGCCCCTGAAAGTGACATGGAGCTGCTCGTTCTCCTCCTGCCGGAGGTCATACTCATCCTCTGGCATGTTGGGATCCTCTTCCCTGTCATTAAAGGGGAAAGAGGCTGGCGCCAATGCTTTGCGAAGGTCCATCACCATCCGGTTCAAGCCAGCCCGGCTGGTCTGGTAAAGCTCCATCGATTCCCTTCCCACCACCAACGCCTGGGTTGCCGAACGCAGCGAGGCATAGATGGTGGAGATGACCAGAACGAAGATCGAGATAGCCAGCAGGAGCTCAATTAGGGTGAATCCAGAGCGGCGCGAAGAGGGGAAGACTCGCGGGAAATTCATTTCTCGTAGTCCTCCGGGTAACGGGGGCGCGGGACCTCGGTCACGATGCGGTAATATGTACCCTCATCCTGACTGTAGAGATTACGCTGGTCCAACGTCCAGATGACTGTAACTGATATACGGCGGGTCCAGAATTCATTGTCACGAACACTGGAGGCTTTCCAGCGGAAATTGGGAGCATCATCGAACTCACCACCGCTGGGTACATTGTATTCATCATCCAGTCTGGCACGTGACTCGAATTCCGACATAAGCCTCTGAGCAAGGAAGAGGGCTTGGGTATACATGCGTGTCTCGGTGGTCGCGCGCAGGGAATTGAAAATGGCATTCATGGCGGCGGTTACTCCAACCGCCAGGAGGGTGGTGGCCACCAACACCTCGATGAGCATGAAACCCGAACGGGCTTGTGGGGAACGGTGCCCAATGGGGTGAGGGCGACGAATGCTCCGGCGCAAATCCATCCTATAGATCTTATAGGAGATGATCATAGGCTTCCCTCTCCTCATCGGTAAGGATACGGACCCGGCCATCTCCCGCCCGGACCTCAACTCCGAAAAGAGAATCATAAACGCTCGGGTCCTTGGGGGAGACACGGCCAATGAAAACCACCGAATCAGTCGCGGTTCCATCTGGAAAGAAAGAGACCCGCCCTTTGTGGCGGTTCTCGCTATCGTCCAGGCCTGGGTAGTACACAAGGAGGAATTGGAACCCCCCCGTGAGGGTCCGCATCTGGTCAGGTCTCATCTTGAGCTTCTTGGAGTGTTTTCCACGTTGCATGAACTCTAAGCAATAGGTTTGATCGCGGAAATCGATGACAAGGTCATGCTTGGTTTGCTGGAATACGCTTTTCTGATTAGCAAGGCGTAGTGTCATGGCGAGTTCCTCGACAGCACTGTCGGCACGCACCTTGGCTAAAGTGGAATTGAACAGTGGAACGGCCATTCCCACGATCAAGCACATAATCGCCATGACGACAACCAGCTCGATCAGAGTGAAAGCCTGTCCCTCCCCTCGCCGTAGGGAGGGGTATGAGGAGATGGAGACCTTTGTCATGTTTTAGACTCGAATCGCAGGTACGGATCCCGGTTCCAGCGAAGAATCCGGCTCTGGGGAACTGCCACGAGGAGGGTGGCCGGGGCGGGAGAAAAAGGGAGACTCAAAAAGAGTTCGTTGAAGTTCCAGGCTCTCGACACGCTGTTGAAGATCTTTCAGTTCACGCATCTCCCTCTTACCTGTCACCCCACCCAACCACAATCCCAAAAGCAGTCCAACCGTAAAAACAGCCAGGAGGGCTTCAGTCAACGTCATCGTCCGCCAACCTTTCCCTGAGCTTTTAGGACTTGCGAAGAATGAACCGCTCATATCGACTCTCTCCCCGCATCTAATTCCTCTCAGACTTGCGTGTACGAAACCTGGTTACCAGCCTTTCCTCCCATCTTTTGTAAAATAGGATCCGCAAGTCCGTCAAGTTCATGACCGCTCCTCCCCAAACCCGCTAATGGGCTCAGGGAGGGACGATCGTGTTCCGCTCAATGTGCTTATTGGCCCCCACTCGACGATCTTGGGGCACTGCTACTGCTGCTGCTGGAGGCCCCAGAACTCGAGGCACTGGTTCCTTCTTCCTCGCCACCTTCGGTCATCCAGTTGCCGATGTCATCCTCCGTCCCTTCCTGCTTATCCTTGCCATTGGACCAAACATCGGGGAAATCCAAACCATTCTCGCTTTCCTGGCGGTAGTTGTAGGGTTGTCCCCATGGATCCATCGGCATGGTCTTGAGAAAAGAGGGGTGTTCATCGGTTTTCTCCACCAATGCCTGAATGCCCTCATCATCACTTGGGTAATCACCCATTTTTACCTCATACAATCCCAAAGCGGTCTGGATTGTAGCTATGTCAGTTCTCGCTTTGGTTTTGCGTGCATCCTCACCAACCCCTGTCAGGTTAGTCACCGCAACACCCGCTAAAATACCGAGAATCACAATCACCAGCATCAATTCAATCAAAGTAAAGCCACGTTCTTTCTTTCTGTTGTCACTACTCATAATTACCATCGCCCAATAACCTCCTTGCGCTTGGATACTCACTTTAGCCGTTTTTTTAATGGTTGGCTCATCTCATTCGACGGAGCCGCCCTGAAGGTATTCGATTGATGCTCTCCAGCCCAGCCCCCTCACCCCGCTGCTCCAGATTCGGGTGTTGAAGCCGAAGTGAAACCAAAGTCAATCTTTGGTGTTGCTCCCCCCGTCTTCCGCGCTTCCAACGAGTATGCGCCGAGTGCCCCAAGGACGACAACGAGAAGAACCATCGCCACCAACTTCCAGGTGGCGATCCCCCCTGTAGCCTTGAGTTCTCTTATCCTCATGGGCTGAACTGTTCCCTTTTTCGACATGTTCGCTGTCCCTCCAATCCTTTGATCTCTTATCTACTCAGGCCTGTCGAGAGCTTGAAGATGGGCAGGATCATCGCCATGACAATAAAACCCACCACAAGCGCCATACACACAATCAACAAAGGCTCAATCAATGTCACCATCGTCTTAATGGCTCTATCCGTCTCTGTCTCGTAAGTTTCCGCGATACGGATAAGAGCTCGCTCGAGCTCACCAGTCTCCTCACCAACCGCCACCATGTTGGTGGCGACGGGGGGGAAGATCTGGCTCTGTTTCATCTTGTTGGAAAGACGCGCGCCCTCGGAGATGTCTCCTTTCAGAGCGGCTACCTCATCCGCCAGGATCCTGTTGCTGATCACAGCGGTGACTACATCCAAGGCTTTCAGGATCGAAACACCATTCCCAAGCAGAGTCCCCAAAGTGCGGGAGAACTTGGAAATCTCCTGTTTCCGGACCATATCGCCCATCACTGGAAGGCTCAGTTTGAACTTGTCCACCATGAGCCTGCCCTCGGGTGTAGAGACAAAGTGGCGGAAGGCATAAACAAAAAGACACACGGCCCCAATGACCAGGTACCAATAACCACGCAGAAGGTCGCTGGCGGCGATCAGAATCTTAGTGGCGCCCGGGAGTTCGAGGTGTTGATCCTCGAACATGGTGACAAAGGTCGGTACCACATAAACCGTCAGGATGAAGATCACCGACAGGGCCACGAAGATCATGATGATCGGGTAGGCCATTGCATTCCGGATCCGGCTGCGCAGGTCTGCTTCTTTCTCGAGGAAGTCAGCCAACCGGTCGAGGACGGTATCGAGATAACCTCCCACCTCTCCCGCCCGGACCATGCTCGAGTAAAGGTCAGAGAACTGTTTCGGGTACTTGGCCAGAGCGTCGGAAAACGGCGTTCCCCCAGCGACGTCGTTTTTCATCGCTCTGATCATCACCTTCATCTTCTCGTTTTCGTTCTGCTCGACGAGCACATCGAGCGATCTGACCAGTGGCATCCCGGCCTTGGTGAGGTCGGAAAGCTGCCGTGTGAAGTTGACTACATCTCCGAACCGGATGCGCGAGAAAGCGCTCAGCGTGACCTCTTTTTGCAGACCTTTTCCGCCCTCCTCCTCGACCGTGATCGGGAAGACCTTCATTCCCTGGAGCTTGGAAATAACCAAACGGCGATTCTCGGCTTCGAGAACCCCTTCCACAATCTCCCCATTGGGGCGTTTGGCGCGATAAGCGAAACGGGCCATGGCTTAAAGCTCGAATCCGGCCTCGATGACCTTCTTCTCCTTGTTGAGCTCCTCCGTGATCGATTTCTCCAGATACACATCCTCCTGGGTCACTCGCAGGAGTTCCTCTACCGTGGTCATACCCGTCTTCACCCTTCCCCAACCATACTGGCGCAGGGTCTGCATCCCTTGTTGCATGGCGGCCCGTTTGATCTCCGCGCCGGAAGCGCGGCGGGTGGACAAATCCCGGATTTCCTGGCCGATGGGCATCATTTCATAAATACCGGTACGTCCGCTGTATCCCAAGTACTTGCAGGATTCGCAGCCGCGCCCTTTGTAGAAAGTCACTCCCTCATAGTCCTCAGGGCGGTAACCCAAGGCGAGTAATAATTCCGGCTGAGGCTTGACCTCCTCTTTGCAGTTGGGGCAGATCACACGGACAAGGCGCTGCGCTATAACGCCAATCAGGGAGGAAGCCACAAGGAAAGGCTCAACGCCCATGTCAATCAGACGCGGAATCGCGCCCGCGGCATCGTTGGTGTGGAGTGTGCTGAACACCAAGTGGCCGGTCAGCGCGGTACGGATGGTGATCTCGGCGGTTTCCTGGTCACGGGTTTCTCCCACGAGCATGATGTCGGGGTCTTGACGCAGGAGAGAGCGCAGCACGGTGGCGAAGGTAAGACCGATCTTGGGTTGGACTTGAATCTGGGTGATACCCTCCATCTGGTACTCAATCGGTTCCTCGATGGTGATGATCTTCACATCGGTGCGGTTGAGCTCCGCTAGCGAGGCATACAGCGTGGTGGTCTTCCCAGAACCGGTTGGACCAGTGACCAGGATGATCCCGTGACTGCGGTGAATCATCTTCTGCCAGATGTCATAGCTCTCCGTATCCATACCCAGACGGCTGAGGTCATAAAGCTCGCCGCTACTATTGAGAATACGGATCACGATGCTCTCCCCATAAGGAGTCGGTACCGTGGAAACACGCAGGTCGAACTCGGTTCCTCCCCGCCGGATGGTGATACGTCCATCCTGAGGAAGCCTTTTCTCGGCGATATTCATATCCGCCATGATCTTAATGCGCGAGATAATGGCGGCCTGGTAACGCCTGACAGCTGGTGGCAACGAGGCTTCATAGAGCAGACCGTCGATGCGGTAACGGATTCGCAGACGGTTGTCGAATGGTTCGATGTGAATATCGGTGGCGCGGTCATTGATAGCCTCGCTCATCACCTGGTTCACGAAGCGGATGATCGAGGCATCCTCGGAAAGCTCATCAATGTCTGTCTCGCTGTCCGAGAGAGATGCCGGTCCCGCCTCACCATCATCCTCCTCCATCAAGCTATCGACAGTATCTGAACCAATCCCGTAATAACGCTTGATGGCCGCGCGGATATCCTGGCTGTAAGCCAGAACCGGCTCAACCTCGCACTTCAAAATCAAGCGGAGGTCATCGAGCGCATCGTAGTTGAGGGGATCGGCGGTGGCCACCTTGACACAACCATTTTCCCTTTCGACAGGGACCATGACGTGGCGGTGAACCAGGCGGACGGGAACGAGGTTCAGGACCTCGCGTTGAATATTTTTATCTTTGATACCGACAGTTTCGATTCCCAGGTGATCACAGATCGCCTCATGGAGCTTCTCAAGCGGGACGATTTCATTCTCCACCAGGATGGCATCCAGATCGCCTCCCTGGTTGGATTGAATCGCCAAGCTCCGGTTGAGGTCATCCTCGGTGAGAACTCCCAGGTTCAGGAGAAGCTCTCCATAGGATCTACCCAGAATGGCGGTATCGACCATGGGGATAGACTGCTAACGCAGCTCCTTAATGGTTGTCTTGGTGAACCCCCGACACTACCCCGGGGCGGGCGCCTCGCCCCAGAGCCGCACCCTATTGCCTGCGAGTCGGTCTGCCCGCCCGCGAATTCGCGTAGCAAGCAGCGGGTCCTCCCCCGAATCCAACCGCAAGCTTGGCAATCTTCATGCCATGGCAATGTTGGAACTCGGAGGAGTATCCGCCATATGCTATAATCGACTGATTCACAAGCACTTATGATTACTTTTTGAAGCAAGGCATGTCTGTGAGGGAACGAGAACTGAGAAGACCTGGCCCGTGAAATCTCTGATCTGACCGGAAGATTCACGGAGACCAACTGTCTTGAAAAGCGGCGGAGCAAGCCCCACCCTACCTCAGTGGGTTGGACTTTTTTTCCAAACCGATTCGGCAGCCACCCCCCACCCCGGCCCTCCCCCGTAAGGGGGGAGGGGTTTGTTCGCATCTCACGAATCAGCGTGCTTCCCGCTCCCTCCCCCCTTACGGGGGGAGGGCCGGGGTGGGGGATGGATTGACCAACCGTGAAGAAGAAAACAACTCATCCCTGACTTCTCTCAAACACTAAAGGTGCCTCATGCATGCTAGTATCCAGACCCCCACTCTCGAAACCTTCGAGAACCAATACCCCGACCGGGAATACGAGATCCGGATTGAATGTCCGGAATTCACCTCGGTGTGTCCAAAGACCGGACTTCCCGACTTCGGGACCCTCATCTTTACTTATTCTCCCGCACGGTTATGCGTCGAGCTCAAGTCCTTGAAATATTACCTCCTCTCCTTCAGGAATCAGGGGATCTTTTATGAGCATGTGACCAACAAGATCCTGGATGATTTTGTGGAAGCTTGTTCGCCTAGGTGGGCGCGGCTAGAGTCAAAATGGACTCCACGTGGAGGAATCACGACTCAGGTGACTTGCCGGTATGAAGCGGGGAAAGGCTAGTGGATCCGGCTTATACAACCACCAGTTGAGGATCCATGGCGGGCGCTCCGACCGAATCACGCTCAACCAATTCAGTGGATAGGATCAAGCATTCCGCCTCACCTCTGCGGAAATCCATGACCCGCCGTAAAGTGGTCACCGCCAGTTCCCCCATCCTGCGTGTTTGGACACGGATCGTGGTCAGATGGGGTTTGGACATAGTGGCATAGGGGGTGTCATCAAATCCCATAATGGAAATGTCTTCAGGTACCCGTAAACCAAGCCCCTCGGCCGCGCGGACTCCATTCATGGCGAAATGATCATTCACCGCGAAGAGGGCGGTTGGACGCATCTGGGGGGGGAGAGAGAGAATCTCCTCGAATTCGGGGTACCCCGCCTCCTGGGCGAAACCAAAGACAGACTTGATCCATTCCGGTTGCGAGGAAAGTTCCGCCTGTTTCATCGCGCGGATGAATCCTTGTGTCCGTTGCCTGAAACTGGTGGTCCGGTCGCTGGTAAGCAATCCGATTTTCCGGTGCCCTTTACCAATCAGGTAAGTCACCGCTGTTTCGGCCCCATGGACATTGTCGGTAATCACACGATTGAAGCCGGGACGGTCATCATCCACGAGGACTGTGGGGATACGTTGCTCACGGATCATGCTCAAGGCCTGATCGCTCAAGGCGCCAAGAACTAGTAGCCCCGATATTCCTCGTCCCCTGAGCATGGCGGGGAGGCTTTCGGGATCGATGATGTTACGGTCGGACAACGCGAAAACCAGACTCCCGCCTTCATCGGTCACACTCTCGTAGATTCCCTGGAAGACCTTCGAGTAGAAGTTATTCGAGAAGAGATCAAAGGTGCTATCAGCGATCAACCCGTAGTTTCTGCTGGGTACCACGGTGTCATTCGGAGCGGCCACGAAGTTCCCGACCCCTTTGACTCTCCGGATGAGTCCCTCGCGCACCAGCTCATCCAGCGCGCGTTTGGTGGTGATCCGGCTGACTTGGAAAACCTCGCACAATTGAGCCTCGGTGGGGAACTCAGTTCCATCGGCAAGGCCTTTCTCGAGTATGAAATTACTCAGGATCTCTTGAACTTGGGCATACAGAGGAACAGGACTATCCTTCGAGATGGGATGCCCCTGTAATTCGGCCAAGTCAAGTGTGTCCTTTCCGGTTAACATGATGATATCCTGAATGCCTACTCCGGTCTTTCCCCTATTATCTCATCTGCCATTTTGTCAGAGATTGAAACCGCCCAGACACCATCCTTTATAAGAGTATGATAGTATAATCTGAACCACTTGTTGAGGCCCATTACAGAAAACTAATGGAGAAAGGGGATCTAGTCCCATCATAATATTATGTGTACATCAGAATTGACACGACTCCAAGACTCGGATAGATTGGAGGTGGCCAATGAAGGCACCGATTTCAACCTGGGTCAGAGTGACCTTTCAACAGGTGGATAGCCTTCTGGCCAGATCACCTCATGGGAAGGAGTTTGGCAATGATGAGATGGCGTTTTATCCCCGGTCTGTTTTTGGTGGTCAGTTGGCTTCTGGCGGGAGCTGGGATAGCTCAGTCCCCTCATGTGCTGAATGATTTCGAGTCTAGCGATGAAGGATGGGCGGTATGGTACGGATCCTTCAGTAGTCCTTGGGTTGAGAATGGAAAACTGATGTGGGAGTCAGACGGAACCCAGGGTGCCATACGTGACAGTTACAACAATACCAATGCCGTGTTCCAACCTGGTGCTGGTGGTATTGACCTAACAGGATTATCCGCCCTTGAATTTGTTAACATGGTGTACACTGGAGATGCTCCCACCATCAAAGTGGAATTCTATGTGAAGGCAAGTGTGAACGATACTTTCAAGGGTTCGGCAGACCTGATTGGACACGATGTTACCTTTACAGCGGGAATCCCACAAACCGTGACAGTTCCATTGGAGAATCTCACACCCACGGAAATCGCCTGGATCAGGATTTATGGAGTCACTATCCGCACGGCAACATCTACCGCTATTTGGTCACTTGATGAGGTTCGTTCTATTGGCACACCCTTACAAGAGAGGTATTTCGCCCGGTTCAGTCCCGAGAGTCCTGATGGTGGATTTCAATCGGTCTTTGTTAATTTTGGGGGTAATGCTATTCAGGGTTACGATGGTGTAGTCAACTACGATGGTTTTTCCATTGTTCCCGATGCAGGGGTGGATGGAGCCTTGCAGTTCGTTTCCATAGGTGGAGCCACAAACCCGGATAATGGTAGTCCAATTGGTGGTGCGATCGCGATCTGTAATGGAGCAGGAAACATAGGAAGCGGCAATGGTACATACTATAGCCAACCCACCGACATCAGCAATTATCAATACATGGAGTGGTTGATGAAGGCCGAGGGAGTCGAGGGAGCTTCTACCGCAATACAGCTTTATGTGCAGACTACTTCGGGATGGTCCATTTACAACACCCTGGGTGGCTCACCCTTCATATTGGAGGCCGATGGGCAGTGGCACAAATTGACAGGGGACTTAACCAGTGTAGAGAGCCCAGATTGGGTGTTTACGAATGGAATCAATATCTACGGACATCCAACCGATCTGACCATCCAGATCGATCATGTGCGCGGTCACAATGACCAGCCGACAGACATAAGGAATTGGGTTCTATACTGAAATTCATTCCAACCAGGAATAGATCAGAAAAGGGGTGCGGCCTTCCGTGCCCCTTTTCTCTTTCCTAAGGAGTTTCCGGGTGATCCGTTCTTTTTTTTGGTTGTTTTCCTACCTCTTGCTCGCTCCTTGGCAAGAGATATCCGCGCACACACTCACAATCCTAGATGTCACAGCCTCCACAGATCCAGCCGCCAAGTACAGCCGGTACCAGATCTCCTTCAACCTGAACCGGAGTTATTCTGGCTCGGACCCTTTCAATCCAGCCATCATCGATGTCAGCGCAGTGTTCACCAGTCCTACCGGGCGTATCATCATGTTGCCCGCCTTCTACACTCAAGACTTCAAGATCAGCAATCCATCCTATGAATCCTACACACCCATTGGAGACCCTTATTGGAAAGTCAGCTTTTCACCCGGTGAGGTGGGAACTCACTCCTTTTTCTTGCGTGCCCGTGAAGCCGGGAGCTCAACCACGAGTCCGGAGTGCACTTTCGAGGTGGTGAACTCAGAAAGGAAAGGATTTATTGGGATCCACGCCGCCAATCCCTATTACCTGCAATACAGCGATGGCTCCCAATATCTTCCGTTAGGCCACAACATCGCCTTCGGAGATGGGAATCCAGCCAATCTCAATGGAACCGCTTACTACTCTTCACTCCTCTCGTCGCTTGCCTCGGCCAAGGGCAACTGGACACGCATTTGGATGACTGATTTCGAGAGAAGCGCTCTGGAGTGGTCCAGCGGCCATTGGTCAGGGTTTTACAATGGAGCGGGAGTCTATTCCCTGCAAGCGGCTTACCGGATCGAGAAGATTCTGGAACTCGCTCAAGCCAGGGGTGTGGCGGTTCAACTGGTCCTCAATGACCATGGACAATTCAGCTCCTGGGTGGATGCACGATGGAGCGACAATCCCTACAACAGCCTCAAAGGAGGGCCTGTCCCCTCAACCAATCCCGAACAGTTCTTCACCAACGCCACCGCGAAGAAGCTCCACCAACGCCGTCTCCGGTATCTGGTGGCACGATATGGAGCCTTCTCGAACCTGCTGTGTTGGGAGCTCTTCAATGAAGTCCAGTTTTGTGGCCGATATATAGCAAACTGGTTCACCAGTACCTCTGTACGCAACGGAATCCGCGATTGGCATGAGGAAATGGGAGGCTGGCTCAAAGCCAATGATCCCTTCAGTCACTTGGTCAGTACCAGTTCCGATGGGACCAATTTTGATCTTCTGTGGAGATTGCCTGAGATTGATCTCTTACAGATCCATGATTACTCCGGACCCTCATCGGACAAGGACATAATCATCGGAAATGCGGTACGCAGCCTCTATTCGAGGTATCAGAAACCTGTCGTAGTAGGTGAATTCGGTCTTGAAGGTTCGCCGGAGTGTAACTTCAATCCCAACACTTACAGCGGAACCACCGCGGACCGTGAGCACCTGATCCTAGGAACTCATCTCCATAACACGCTTTGGGCGGCAGCGATGACTGGTACGGGAGCCGGGCTATGGTGGTGGGGGTGTTACCTGGAACCAGATGCCAGCGAATCACGGACCTCACCCAGTTTCCCGCTTCACCTTCACCACTACCCATCGTTGGCGGCCTTCTTTGAGAATGAGCCCCTTGCTGAAGAGCATCTGGCACCCTCGAACCTGACGGTTTCTCAAGGTGTGGTGGGTTTCGGGTTGGCCTCGGGGAACCGTGCCTATGCCTGGGTTCGTGATACGCTTAACACCTTTGGATCAGGAGTGGCTCCAGGGAATCTTGAACCCGCTCGAACCCTATCTGGGGTCAACCTGATTTTCCCTGAACTGAGCAACAATGCCTACCGGATCGAGTTCCATGATCCCTGGACAGGGGAGGATTTGGGAACTCAAGAGGGCATGGCGAACAATGGCAAGGGACTCACCATCGAGCTTCCCACCTTTCAAAGAGACATCGCTCTCAAGGTGTCTCCTCAAGAGACCGCCATCTCAGACTGGTCCCAATACTGATTACTCATCGCATCTCAAATCGCGTAATTGGGGATCTTGAAGGCCTCGATGAGGATCTTCGCCACCTCGGGGCGGGTGAATTCGATGGGTGGAATCTGCCCATTCCCCAGCATCTCACGAACCGCTGTGCCTGACAGGATCACCCGCTCCTCGGGATCGGTACTGGGACTGGTCTTGAAAGAGGCCATCCCGCCGGAGCGCTTGCAATAGAAGGTGTGATCGAAAAAGAGCGGGGTGATATCGATCTCAGAGGCCTCGAACTCATCGAAGATGTAATGGGCATCGAAGGTCCCGTAATATTTCCCCACCCCAGCATGGTCCCGCCCGACAATGAAGTGTGTGCATCCATAGTTCTTGCGTGCGATGGCATGAAGAATGGCTTCCCTCGGACCGGCATAGCGCATGGCAGCGGGAAAGACAGCCAGTACAGTCCGGTCATGGGGATAATAGTTCTCCATGAGCACCTCGTAACACTTCATGCGGACATCAGCGGGGATGTCATCACTCTTGGTGGCACCCACGAGGGGGTGGATCAACAATCCATCGGTGATCTCTAGTGCGCACTTGGTGATGTACTCATGGGCACGATGGATTGGATTCCGGGTTTGAAACCCCACAATACGCCGCCATCCTTTTTCGTGGAAGTGCGCGCGCAGTTCTGCGGGAGTCTGGCGGTAAATCAGGAAATCATCATGGTGGGGAAGCTGGAGAACATCAATTGGTCCGGCGAGGATCACCTCTCCCGCCTCATAAAGGGCCTTGACTCCCGGATGAGCCTCCTCATCGGTGCCATAAACCATTTGGGCCTCGCGGATCTTGTCCGGCTGGAACTTCTCCATGACTGTCAGGACTGCCAACCGGTCACCACTTCCGCTGGTGAGAACTACCTGATCATCCAACTTAATGCAGCCGGCCAACGAAGTGCTTACCGCGAAGGTGATCGGAATGGTCCATGGAAGGCCATTAGCCAGCCGTTTGCAGTCCACCACCTGCAGGTAGTCCTCCTGCCCCATAAATCCGGTCAATGGGCTGAATCCACCATTGCCAATCATCTCGATGTCGGCTTCCACACGTTCATTGACTGGGATGGCCTTGAGTTTGGGAGCTATTCCCAACAAGCGGTCCAGGTCTTTTCCTGTAACCAGGCGGTTTATCAATGTCCCCCCATGGGGTTTGATTCCTAGAGGCATTCTCTTCTCTTCCCTTCCCTGCAGGTGTACCGCGTTAGAGACCTCACCCCCCTGCCCCCCTCTCCCATGGGGAGAAGGGGGAACATTCCCCACGCTCAGCGGGAGAGGGGGGTAGGGGGGTGAGGTTTTATATCACTCCAGCCTATCATTCCCGCGTAGGCGGGAATCCGTAGCTTCACTCCATTTTCAATGATGATTATCCAGCAACCGCAACGGCTGCCGGTTCGAGATACCCCTCTCGTTCCAAATAGTCCACAATCTTGTTGGCGCTTTCCTCGACCGTCTCCTCATGTGTATTACAAACCACTTCGGGATGGAGCGGTGGCTCATAAGGATCGGAGACACCTGTAAATTCCTTGATCTCTCCCGCGAGTGCTTTCTTGTATAATCCTTTCACATCACGTTCGATGCAGACATCCAGCGGAGCCGCCACATAGACCTCCACAAAATTTCCGATCAATTCACGAGCATAATCACGGATGGCGCGGTAGGGCGAAATGGCCGCCGCGATAGTGGGAACTCCATTGCGTGTCAGCAGGTGGCATACAAACGCGATCCGTTTGATATTGATGTCACGGTCCTCCTTGCTGAAACCAAGTCCCTTACTCAAATTCTCGCGCACCACATCCCCATCCAATACCTCGATATTGGGAACCCCACGCTCTTTAAGCTGACGGATCAATTCATCGCTGATAGTCGACTTCCCCGCCCCGGACAATCCAGTGAACCAGACAGTAAAACCCTTCCGGACAACAGACATTCCTCATTTCCTCCAATTGTCGTTTATGATTATCTTCTTTCTCTGGTATGAAAAGCCGATGCCCGGTTTTCTTACTCAGATGTAATACATTTCCTCTTGTTTCACCTCGACCCTTTCCACTAAATCCGCCAGCGAATAAGTGTCAATGACATCCCGGATCCGTCCCCGCAACTCATCCCAAAAGGCATCCAGAGCCTGCCAAGCGATTGGCCGTTCAACAAGATCCTTGCGTTCCTCAAGCGGGCTGGGAAGGATTATCCCCTCTACGCTTTCGATGATCTCCGATAGGAAGATCTGCTCCGCGGGTCTGGTCAGTTGAAAGCCACCATGAGCTCCACGCTTGGACTTGACTAATCCGCTGCGTTTAAGAGTTTGGAAGATTTGCAGGAGGAAAGCATCCGGAATCGGATGTTTCTCCGAAATGTCTTCGACTCGGGTGCGTGTATCTGGGGAGGGATGACTCGCCATGCTCGTCAATGCGAGAATGGCGTAATACCCTCGAAGTGTGATCCTCAATTTGTATCCTTACTAAGATGATTACTTTGGTTATGTATAGACTGTGTCTGGCATGATGTCAAGGGTTTCCTCATCCCAGAACTGGAGTTGGTGGAGAGGTTTTCAATGTGATCAATGTCACTTCTCGTGGCAGTAGGAAACGAAAGGGGTGGTAGTATGTCCCCACACCGGGAGATAGGTACAGACTGAGACTGCCCTCCTCGATCCAGCCATAGGTCCAGGATAGGGGAACTTTACTGTCACGCCGGATCACCCCCACTCCGGGTATACGAGTGCCATAATGCAAGTTATCCACCGCAATGATCAAGTCCAGAGGATGTCCTTGCGCGATCCGCAAAAGGTCCGCGGACTGACCAAGCAGGATCCGCATCCCCTCACAAGGAAGGCCTGTCAGGCTCGCGCGGAGTTGGTTCTGCCCGCGGTCCAGATGGCTGGCATGGGCAGTTTGTAGTCCCAAGAAGACAAGTGACTCCTCACCCCGTCGAATTTCTTGAGCAGTGTTGGAAAGCAGCCTAACTGGACTTTGAGCGGGCAATTCCTCCCAAAAGTGTTTCCGATCATGGTAACCACGTACCGCGAGGATCCCATCCGGAAAACGGAGCGGGCAGAGGAATTCCTCCAGCACGGAATGAGACTCGGTGTTGGGGGAGGCATGAGTAGGCTTCACATTACCGCCGAGGAGTAGAATATCAGGCCCCTCCCGCAACAGGTGTTCCTGAACCTGACGTAGCCTGCCAGCGGAACCATATAGATTCCCCACCAGGGCAATCCGGTAGCCATCGAATGAAGGCGGAACCTTGCTTGAACGGAATTCTGTCTGGACCAGATGGATGGAGCTCACGGCGCGCCGGTTTCACTCCACGGCAACCGGGATTTTCGAGAAACGTTGATATTCCTTCTCGATCTGATCCAACGTCAAGAGCCCATTATGGATAAACACCCGGTAGAACAGGTTTAGGGTCTCGCCTGCTTCGAGTGAAAATGGTTCCATCATCACAAAGGCGGGGTTGATGTAGCCAAAGCCATCATTCCCGAAGGTTTTCCAGAAGCTCGGAAAACGTGGATTGCTAATGTGATCCATGAAGGTCATGCCGCCTTTCAGGTCTCGGCCACCATCCGAGGAACCAGAAAGGTCCACCCATTTCGCGCGCTGGTGCTGGGTTGCTTCACCAGTCTTCCCTTCACTGTTGAGGAGACTCATCCCTCCCATGGACCTCGCGCTGCGCCACGACAAACCGCCATAACCACCCCAGGGAGTCTTTTCAGTAATGGGAACACGGTCAAAGATCAAATCCTCTTGAGCAGTGAAGGTGAGCAGCCAGTCCATGCGATAGTCTCCATGAGCATCGGGAGCTTCAATGGTGATTTCACGGTCCTCGACCAGAACCACATCCCGGTCTGGAGAGCTGTATTGGAAGGGGACTGTAATGGTCACGCTGTCCTTGTAGAAGACGACTTCCTCGGGTCCCACGAATTCTGTGATCCCATCCCCCGTGCCATCCTCGGACTCCTCCCAATAATTGACTCCATTGATGGTATGCCAGGAGAACCAGAGGCCACGGTGCCAGATGTGATCCCAGGGTTCAAAGCAGGTGAGCTGAATACCGCTTGTCGTATGAACCGGATGGAAGAAAGGCTTGCGGTGATCGGTGGCGATGTGAAATCGCCACAACGGGTTGGAACCTGACAGGAGCATCAAATCCTGTCCAGCCTTATAAAGGAAACTGTAAGGGGATTCAGAATTCATCGTCATCTCACTTTCATTCCGCCAGGACTGGAAATTCAGTCACCCTGAGGATGGTCGCGCCATAAGGAATCAGCGTTAACTCCTCCATGGGCATGTCAGACTGAACCGGACTGGGAGGTGGAGGCATAGCTGCATTGTGTTCAATCACCCACTCCGGCAAGCGCCTCCCCCTGACTGTGGCAATGATGGGCGCGCCTTCCAGGGAAAATGGAGAATCCCCCATGGGGCGTTTCCGGAATTGGATTGAGGTTTCCGGGTCTGCGCCTCTAAAAGCCAGCGCATAATTCCAATTGCCCAAGGGGTAGACCTCCCAATCCGCATGGGGTGGTTCTCCCTTTACCTGCTTCCAGTAGTCCTCGACCGGCAGGGAGAAGACCAACGGGCCACGTGTGATCGCGGCGCTGTTGTTGAAGCGCCGTTCGATCTTGGCCTTCATCGGAAGAGTTAAGAAGACCTTCGTGGTCCCTTTCCAGTCATACTCGAAGCGGTGAAATTCACCGGGTTGTGCGGTTTGGTTCGTGTATCCTGACACAACCGTGGCTCCCTCGGCCCAGGAAGGAATGCGTAGCAGCAACGGGAAGGATCCCTCCGCTTTGACAGTAATCTGAATCCGCTCCTGGAAGGGATAGTCGGTGCTCACCTCTACATGCACGGGTTTTCCATTGACTTGGGTGTCGATCTTACAGGGAGCATAGGAGACAGCCGCCAAGCCTCCCTCGGGAACCGCCATCCACAGGTGCGAAGCGAACTTGGGCCAACCTTGGTGCATATTCGCGGTACAACAACCATAGTTGGGTTCAAGGCCAAAGATGTTGGCATCGGGACCATTGTCAACATAGACCCGGTCCTCGGCGATCCGGCACAGAACCTGGTTGACCTGCTGGTCATACTGGTGGGCCCACATGTCTTTCTTGAAGGTAGCGGGCATAGCATTGAAAGCGAGCAGTTCAAGCCGGTCTCCCAGCGTGGCAAGGCCAAAGGTGGAGATGAGCTGCTCTAGTGAGAACATTGACTCGACCACGGTACAGAGTTCTGTGCCCTGAGAGGGGCTCTTCCCCGCCAGGTGCTCATCACAGGTGAAGATACCATTGACCTGGCCATGGTACCGGTCCAGTGGATTCCAGATTGACAGCGCGGCTTGACGGTCCGCTTCATCTCCGGTGAGACGGTAAGTAACCGCTGGCTGTTTGAGACCCATCCCATGGTTGACACCATGAGTGGAGAGGCTTCTGACCTCCTTGGTGATTTTCTCCATGTACTTGAGATTGATGAGATGAGTTGTCCAATCAAACCCCTGGTTTTGAACCTTCTCCGCTAACTGGAGAAGCGCGGGATCCTGAGTCTTCTCAAAAAGCCAGTAGATGACCAGGTTCAGATCCATCCACCGGTAATATCCCCAATCGAAAAGGGGTTTCTCATCCAAAAATTTATTGAGGCGGCACAGATGATTCCCCATGACTGGAATCACTCTGCCGTCGCCACTGGCCTCGTAATACTGCGCCATGGCTTTAAGAAGCGGAAAGGTTGGCCAAGGGTCATATTTCGCAGGTTCGGATTTACTTTTGCCCATCTCCCAATTAGGCCCCAGCCAGCCATCCTCATAGGGATGAGTCAGAATGAAATCCATCCATTTCACCACTTTGGCCTTAAGCTCCGTGTCATCCAGAAGATACGCAAGTGGGACCACCCCATCCAGCCAGTAGGGACCACGTTCCCAGCCCTCCTTGTCACCCCCGATCCACCCGCTGCTCTGGATGTCTGGCCAGAACTCATCCAGGTGGCCGCTGAGACCATCGGCCTGGATACGCAGCTGCCGTGCGAACCATCCCTGCGGATGAATGCTTCCGAGCGGAAGGGGGTTGAAGGCGCGATCAGCGAGTTTCCAGAGTCGCGATGTGGAATCCATGTGTGCTTGAGCTCCTTCTTGTGGTGGCTGGGTGCATACCTCACCAATGGCGCTATCCGTGCCTTGGGCATTCGCCATTAAAGCGATGACAACAAATGCCACCACTGGAATTAAAAGTCTGATTTTGGTCATACCCCCTCCTTGAGCATCCTCTCTCCAATGTGGGATTCAGTTAAGGAATAGTACTGTTGTTTTCGATCAGGGGAGAGGGGGTTTTGATGAAAATAGTTTGGTTTTTTACACCTTCACTGAGCTGGATAGTCGAACGGCGGCGGGAAAAAGGCCTGGAGTGGCGGAAGTATTCGCCTTTGAGGTGAATGGCGCGGGCCGGCAGGAAACCGGCCCGCTTACCCTGTTTGCTTTTTCTATTTGATTCTCTTGGTGGCCTTCAGGATCAGTTCGAGAACATCGACCGCCTGCTTGAGGTTCGGCAAGGGTTCCTTCTTTTGAACGATGCAGTCGGCAAAGTGTTCCACCTCGGTGCGGAAGCAGTTCGGACCATCCACATGGATATGAGCCGGTTCCTGGAATCCGAGCGGCATGAAGTAGAGATCCTGGTGAGACCCATAGAGTTGACCACGTGAACCGATGAAGTGAATCTGGTGCGCACCCACAGGATTGGGGAAGGCCCAAGAAGTCAGTATTTGCCCGATGGAACCATCCTTGAATTTCACCGAGACGGCGGCGGTATCCTCGGCTTGTAGTTGGCCCAGGAAATTACCAAGCGCCGCGGTGACCTCGACCGCCGGACTGGAGGCCAGGTAAAGCAAGAGATAACTCGGGTGATATCCCGTATCGATGAGCTCGCCACCGCCCTGGGTCTCGACATTGCCACGCCAGCCCATGGCCTTACGTCCGCCCGTGGCTAATAGACCCAGATGGAAACAATCCTGAGTGCGGATATAGGAAACCTTGCCGATCAGACCATCCTCAACCAGCTGCTTGGCCTTTTGGACAATGGGATCGAAAAGCTGGTTGTGGGCGCTCATGAAAACCACTCCAGCCTTCTTGATGGCAGCGGTGATTTCGGCTGCCTCCTTCATATTCAAGCACAAGGGTTTCTCGCACAGGATGTGCTTTTTGAGTTTGGCGGCATCCAGAATCGCGGGACGATGCAAGTGATGCGGAAGACAGATATCGACCGCGTCGATTTCCTCCGATGCCAGCATCTTTTTCCAATCCGTATAGACCTTCGCGCCGTCAG
>CAZORO010000017.1:24162-25759 GCA_964581845.1 uncultured bacterium | reverse complement strand
GAACCCGGCGCAGACTGTTGCCCAATGTGATGCCGTAGCCCCGTTCGAGAGGCTCGACGATGAACTTGCCGTACCGGTCTGAGTGCGTTTCCTCTTCGCACTCGATCCGGCTGGGCATGATAACGGACTTGAAATCCATCTGAGGCTCCTCTTCCAATTAGCGCGAGTAAAGTTCGACGATCAGGTTTTCCTTGACCGGAATGTTGATCTCTTCGATGGTAGGAAGACGATCGAACCGCGCCGAGAAATCCTCGGTGGTTCGTGTGAGCCAAGCCGCCTGCCGTGAACTCTCGGCGAGGTTCCAGGCAAGCTGGATATTTGTGATTTCACGGCTCTCCGTCACCAGCTGCACGGTATCTCCGGGACGGACGAGGTACGAGGGGATATTGATACGCTTCCCATTAACAAGGAAGTGTCCGTGACGAACCAGCTGCCGGGCTTGAGCACGCGAAAGAGCACATCCCATGCGATAAGCGATATTATCCAAACGGCGTTCAAGCATCTGGAGCAAGTTCTCGCCGGTGACTCCACGCATCCGCGAGGCCTTATAGAAGTACGAGCGGAACTGTCTTTCCAGGATACCATAGATACGGCGTGCCTTTTGTTTTTCACGGAGCTGCACGCCATAGTTCGATCCACGTCCTCTCGCCCGCCGTGTTCCGTGTTGGCCAGGGGCATATTCGCGCCGTCCCACCGAGCATTTCTCGGAATAGCAGCGTGGGCCCTTGAGAAAGAGCTTAGTGTTTTCCCGCCTGCACAGGCGGCAAACTGGTCCGATATATTTCGCCACTTTGTTCTAACCTTCCCTTTGTAGCGTGGGTTTACACCCGGCGTTTTTTGGGTGGACGGCACCCATTGTGCGGTACCGGCGTCACATCCTTAATCAGGGAGATGCTCAGTCCGGAGGCTTGCAGCGACCGGATCGCGGATTCGCGTCCAGCACCTGGCCCCTTGACGTGGACCTCCAGCGACCGCATCCCATTCTCCATGGCCTTGCGAGCGCAGGTTTCGGCGGCCACCTGGGCCGCGAAGGGAGTTCCCTTTCTCGAGCCACGGAATCCCATCCCCCCTGATGTGGCCCAGGAAATGGTGTTTCCCGCCATGTCGGTGATGGCCACGATGGTGTTGTTGAAGGTGGCGCGGATATGCGCGACCCCTTTAGGGACGCTCTTTTTGACCTTTTTGACTCGGGCACGTGGTGCTGTCTTTCCCACTACCGATCATCCTCCTGGCAGGCTTTATGCCTTGCTTGAATACTCGTCAAACCCACGCCAACGGGTAACTCCCGCGCGTGGGATTGTTAATACTTACGGCCCTCTATGCCTTCTTTTTGGCACCCACTGTACGCCGTGGTCCCTTGCGGGTACGGGCGTTCGTGTGAGTGCGCTGTCCATGGACCGGCAGGCCACGGCGGTGACGCAGTCCACGGTAGCAGCCGATATCCATCAGACGCTTGATGTTCATCTGGATTTGGCGCCGCAGGTCTCCCTCGACCACATACTCCGCCTGGATCACCGAGGCGATTTTGGTGACCTCCTGATCGGTTAAATCTTTGACCCGGGTTTCCGCTTTGACACCGGCCTTGGAAAGGATCACT
>CAZORO010000017.1:0-24152 GCA_964581845.1 uncultured bacterium | reverse complement strand
AGATCGATACCTGCTATACGAGCCATGAATGCCCTCTTTTCACCTTTAGCCTTGACGCTGCTTATGGCGCGGGTTGATGCAGATCACACGGATGACACCACGGCGCCGGATGATCTTGCACTTGCTGCATATTTGTTTGACCGATGGTCTGACTTTCATTGTCTTGATCTCTCCTCAACTTCCATTTCTCTCAAAGACGGCCGGTGATCCTGCCTCTTCCAGGATCAAAGGGTGAAACCTCCACCCGGACACTCTCGCCTGGAAGAAGGCGTGTGAATTTAAGTCTCATCTCCTCCGCCAGGTGCGCCTTGATCTTTTTACCACCCGGCAACTCCAGTTCAAAGACCTGGTTGGGGAGGTTCTTCAAAACCTTGGCGGTTTTCTCCTCGGGCTTATCCACCTTTCCCATTCCGGGGAAACCGGGTCAGTATCCTCGGACCCTCTTCCGTGAGCACCACCGTGTCTTCCACATGCACGCTGAGTTTGCGGTCACGTGTCACGACGGTCCAGGCGTCTCTCAACACCTCGACCTCGTGAGTTCCCATGTTGAGCATCGGCTCGATAGCCAATGCTAACCCGACCCGGAGCCTTGGGCCTGTCCCACTTCTGCCAAAGTTGGGGACTTGGGGATCCTCATGGAGGGATCTCCCAATTCCATGGCCCACGAAATCGCGGACCACACTGTATCCTCCCCCCTCGGCGTGCTTCTGAATCGCCGCCGAGATATCATGCAGCCGGTTTCCCAGGCGGAATTCCTGGATCCCCGCATCCAGCGCCTGGTGTGCCACCCCGATCATGCGGCGGACCTCGGGGCGGACATTTCCCACGGGGAAGGTGCGGGCCATATCCCCATAGAAACCCTCATAGAGGACTCCAACATCGATGCTACAGACATCTCCATCCTTGACCGGGGTCCGATCCGGGATGCCATGTACGACTTTCTCATTGACCGAGAAACAGACAGAGGCTGGAAATCCCCTGTACCCTTTGAAGGCCGGGACCCCACCCCGTAGCCGGATCGTTTCCTCAACCCAGCTGTCTATTTCCTTGGGGATCGCACCAACTTTGAGCCGGTTTTCGATCCCATCCATGATCTCGGCCACCAGCCGATTGCTTTCAGCCAAGGCCTCAATCTCGAGTTTTGATTTGAGTTGTACCATTTAGGAATCCCGTCTCTTTGCTCCATCGAGTCAAGTCCGCTTGACTTCCCCGATTCGCGGTTTCCATTCTTTCCTTCCCAAGGGACCCGCCATTCCCCTCACCAGCCGGGATACCTGCATTCACTCCTCTAGAACCTCGGTCTTCGGGTTGGTCCTACTCTGAACCCCTCGTAATTCCTCACTCTCAGGTGGTTTTCTATCTGATTCACCGTGTCCAAGGCCACCCCTACCACAATGATAAGCGAGGTCCCTCCCAGGAAGTCATGCATCTGGTAGGGGACATGGGTCCAGGCGATGAAGACCTGCGGGAGAATAGCCACGAAGGCCAGCATAATCGCCCCCGCAAGAGTAATCCGGCTCAAGATATGATCGAGGTACTCCACGGTTTTAGCGCCATGCTTGTACCCAGGAATCGCCACACCATGTTTCTGCAGATTCTCCGCGATGTCCTTGGGATTGAAGGTAATGGCGGTATAAAAATAACAGAAGAATAGAATTAGAAGAAACTCACAGATTGTATAGATCGGGCTTCCAGCACGCCAATGCCTGGTAAGGAAGTCCTGGCAGACCTGGCTGAACTGGGGGAATAATCCTTGGATCAATTGGAGAATGGTCGATGGGAAGATCATGATCGAGGAAGCGAAGATAACCGGTATCACACCCGCGGTGTTGATACGCAGGGGAAGGTACGAGGTGGTCGCGGGAGCTTGACGTCTCCCCTGAATCATCTTTCCTCGTTTAATCATGACACGCCGCTGCCCGTAGGTGAGCAGGACGATGAACCCAATGACCACCACCATCAAAACCATGATCAGAACCGCGACCATGGGGGTGACCATTCCCTCGTGAAGGAGGCTACCCAAGAGGGCAATGGCTTCCGGGAAACGCGCGATGATGTTGGCGAAGATGATCAAAGAGATTCCATTACCAATTCCCTGCTGTGTGATCTGCTCGCCCATCCACATGATCAGGATAGTACCAGCGGTCATCGCGAGAGCGCCCTGAAGCAGAAAACTAGGGCCGGGATTATAGGCAACAGTAAATCCATTGACTTCCTGATACTGGTAGGCCGAAAGGAGCATGAAGGACTGCATGAAGGTAACACCCACCGTGGCGTAGCGGGTCCACTGCTCGATCTTCTTGCGTCCCTCATCGCCCTCCTTGGAGAGCTGTTCCAGCGTCGGCCAGACCATGGTGAGCAGCTGGAAAACGATCGAGGCGGTGATGTAGGGCATCACCCCCATGGCGAAAATCGAAAGCCGCTGGAACGCGCCTCCGGTGAACTGGTTTATCAATCCGAAGATATTGCCGGAACTACTACTTTGTTGGGAGAGCTGCATGAGGAGGTGGCTGTCAATACCCGGAATAGGAAGCGTGTTCCCAACCTGAAGCAGGAAGAGAACGCCCAGGGTAAAGAATAGGCGTTTGCGCAGCTCTGGAATCTTGAAGACGTTATCAAAAGCGCCAAGCATACCTGTTAGCTCTTAGCAGAAGTACCTGACCGGCCCTCAGAGGCCGATGAAAAACGTGGAATGACGACGGCGTTCCCGCCCGCCTTACTGATTTTCTCCAACGCGCTCTTGCTGAAGGCGTGGGCATGAAGCTCAACCTTCACCGCGAAATCTCCATCCCCCAGAATCTTCACCAATCCCCCGGAGTCCTTGATCCACCCTTTAGCCGCCATTTCGAGGGGGGTGATTTTTGTTCCTGCATCGAGTGTAGCCAAGGCGCTCAGATTCACGATCTGGAATTCGACACGATGCAGGGGTGTGAAACCAACTTTGGGAACACGGCGTTGGAGTGGCATCTGGCCACCCTCGAACCAAGCCCGTTTCGTGAAGCCCGAACGCGCTCCATGCCCCTTGGTGCCACGTCCAGCGGTCTTACCAAGTCCGGAGCCATAACCCCTTCCGAGCCGTTTCTTCTTCTGTTTCGACCCAGGATTTGGAGAGAGCTTAGGGGAACTCACGATGTTTCCTCGATAAAAATCAGATCCGAGACCTTGCGGGTCATCCCCAGAACCTGGGGTGTCATTTCAACTTCCACGGACTGGTTGATCTTGTGAAGTCCAAGGGCAACCAGAGTCGCCGCCCGGGCTGGCTTGCGGCCATGGGCGCTTTTTTTGAGCGTGATGCGTACTTTCTTGCCGGTCATGATGATCTCTCAGTATCCCAGGACTTCCCGGACAGTCTTGCCACGCAGCACCGCTGCCTGGGAGGCCAAGCGTAAACCCTTCAATCCCTCGATGGTGGCCTTGGCGATGTTGATCTGGTTACTCGAGCCGAGAGATTTAGTGAGGATATCCTCGACTCCAGAAACCTCCAGGATAGCCCGCACGGGGCCCCCCGCGATCACGCCGGTACCACGCGAGGCTGGTTTAAGAAGCACTCTGGCGGCGCTGAACTCCCCAGTGATCTCATGAGGAATCGTTGCCCCGATCATGGGTACGGAGAACAGGCTCTGGGAAGCCTTCTCGACTGCTTTACGGATGGCATCGGGTACTTCGGCGGCTTTGCCATGGCCTAATCCGACTCTGCCTTTCCCATCTCCCACCGCCACCAGTGCGCTGAAGGAGAAGCGGCGTCCACCCTTCACCACCTTCGCGCTACGGCTGACATGGATGATTTTTTCCTGAAGGTCCCCCTTCTGCGATGATTTTTCCTTCTCGTTCCTCATTCCGGATTCCAATTCAGGATTTAGAAGTCAATTCCCGCCTCTCGGGCTGCATCTGCAAAGGCCTTGACTCGGCCATGATAAAGGTAGCCGCCACGATCAAAAACAACCTGGGTAAGGCCGATGGCTCTGATCTTCTCGCCCATCAGCTTCCCAGCCTTGGCCGCGGCCTCAACTCCCCCCGTGGATTTCACCTGTTCTTTGAACTCCTTGGAGCTCGTAGTCACGGCGCAGAGGGTTCTTCCAGTGGTGTCATCAATCACCTGGCCAGTCATATGGCGCAGTGACCGGAACACGGCCAGCCGGGGCCGTTCGGTTGTCCCAAAGACCTTCTTCCGCACACGGCGGTGTCTGGCATCACGTCCAACTCTTCGTGTTTTGACCGTCATGAGTGCCTTAAGTCCTCATCGGTTAAGCGTTCTTCTTGCCGACCTTCAGCTTGATCTGTTCTCCCGCATAACGTACGCCCTTGCCTTTGTAGGGTTCCGGTTTGCGGAAGGCACGGATTTCGGCGGCGGTTTGACCGACCACCTCGTTGTCAATTCCCGCCACCGAAAGGAGGGTGTTCTTTTCGACCTTGATATCAATCCCCTTGGGGAAGGGATAAAGAATGGGATGCGAATAGCCGAGCTCGAGCCTGAGAGTCGTCCCCTCAACGGAAGCACGATAACCCACCCCCAGGATTTCCAGCTTCTTCTCGAATCCCTGAGTGACACCGGTCACCATGTTGTTGATAAGAGCGCGTGCCAGTCCATGCATGGCCTTGCCACGGCGGTCCTCGCTCTCCTCGCGGGCCACCACGATCCGGCCATCATCCATGTTGACCGTGACCAAAGGTGGAATGGGTTTGGAGAGAGTCCCTTTCGGGCCCTTGACCTCAATCCGCCCGCCATCCACTTTCACCTGTACTCCTTTCGGGAGTGCGATGGGTAGTTTACCTATCCTTGACATAATCCCTCACCAGATCCGGCAGAGAACTTCACCGCCGATGCCCAGTTTACGGGCTTGCTTTCCAGACATCACTCCTTGGTTGGTGGAAAGAATCACAACTCCGATCCCTCCTTGCACCTTGGGGATATCTTCCTTCCCCACGTAAACACGAACGCTGGGTTTGCTGACTCTTTCGAGATGGGAGATCACACGTTCTCCCTCCTCGCCATACTTCAAGTAGATCCTCAGGATGCCTTGCTTCTTGTTGTCCAGATAGCGGTAGTTCCGGATGAAGCCTTCCTGCTTGAGGATATTCGCCAGGCTCCTCTTCAACTTCGAGGAGGGCATTTCGACGCGGTCTTTCATTACCACGTTCGCATTACGGATGCGTGTCAGAAAATCCGCGATCGGGTCAGTCATCGACATCGGGTCATCTCCCTCTCTGCTACCAGCTGGCCTTGGTCATTCCAGGGATCTCGCCCCGGTGAGCCATCTCACGGAGACAGATACGGCAAAGCCGGAACTTGCGGTAATATCCCCGTGACCGTCCACACACCTGGCAGCGGTGATAGGCCCGGGTGGTGAATTTCGGTGGACGCTGAGCCTTAATAATCCAACTCTTCTTGGCCATGGATCCAAGTGTTTCCCTTCAACCAGCTATTTTTCTGAACGGCATCCCGAGGAGCGTGAGCAGTTCGCGTCCCTCTTCATCGTTACGGGCGGAGGTCACAATGGTGACATCCATCCCATGCAACTTGGGAATATCATCATAATGGATCTCCGGAAAGACCAATTGTTCGGTCAATCCGAAGGTATAATTTCCGCGGCCATCAAAACTACGTGTCGGCAAGCCACGGAAGTCACGGATGCGTGGGATGGCGATCGTCATCAGGCGGTCCAATAGAGACCACATGCGATCACGCCGGAGGGTCACCATGCAGCCAATCGGCATTCCCTGGCGCACCTTGAAGTTCGAGACCGATTTTCTCGCCCGTGTCACCACTGGATGTTGAGCGGCGATAGCGGCCATATTGGAGCGCAGGGCCTCCAGGATCTTGATGTCTCGCGAACCCTCACCGACTCCCATGTTCAAGGTCACCTTGACCAGGCGGGGGACCTGCATGGGGTTGGAATACGAGAACCTCTTCATGAGGGCTGGGACAACCTGCTCGCTGTATTTTTGTTGAAGCCTGTTCATAGGTTTGGGTGGCTCCGCTTATTCTTCGCTGATGACCTTGACATTGGACTGGTGGATGGGCTGCTCGCGGTCGATGATGCCGCCCTTGACATTCTTCTGAGGATTTGGACGTACATGCTTTTTCCTCAGGTTGATGTTTTCCACCAGGATCCGCTGGTCTTTAGGGAATACGCGCAGGACTTTGCCGGTACGGCCGCGATCGCGGCGGCTTCCGCTGATGACCTTGATGGTATCCCCTTTTTTCACAAATGCTTTCGACATTCTCTCACCTTCCTCACACACAAACCTCGGGGTTACCCCCGAGGCTCGCGGGTTCCTCCTGATAAGAATCGAGCGGAGGCCAGGTTTCTGTTATTGTATGTCTCGGTGATATACTCGGGCTGTATGCGGGTTTTGAAATTGTTCCCGCCTGGCCCGGGGCTCAAGAAAGTCACCGTGTCCCATATCCCATGAGCCGTACGCCTAAATCCTTCCCGGAAGCCACGGACAGTTCCCACCGACATGGCCTTGATCGTGGCCCGGTCGCGGTTCGGGATATATTGTCCCGTGTTTTCACGGTAGGTGTTCACAATCTGATTGGGAACCTCAAACACACCCAAGAAGGTGTTGGCGATTCCTCTTCCCAACTTCTCCGTCGCCGTCTGTGCTTGAGAGCTCTCGCACAGCAAGAACAGACCAACACCCAGGACCAACAAACCCCACACGACGCATCTTTTCACGATCCCCTACCTCCTGATTGCGCTGGCCCCTGTAACTCCTCATTCCTGAGGAAATCAGATCACCTCCGGGGCCAAGGAGACGATCCGCATGTATTTCCGGTCTCTCAGTTCCCTGGCGATCGGCCCAAAGACGCGAGTTCCGATCGGTTCCTTGGCGTCATTGACCAACACAGCAGCATTCTCGTCGAAGCGGATGTAGGAACCATCCGGACGGCGAAAGACCTTACGCATTCTGACAATGACAGCCTTTTTGACCTCACCCTTCTTGACAGTACCCTCTGGGATGGCTTCCTTGACCGCGACAACGATCAGATCTCCCAGACTCGCATAGCGCCGATTGGTCCCGCCCAAAACCCGGATACATTGGACCTTTTTGGCGCCTGTGTTGTCGGCGACAGAAAGATAGGTTTGTTCCTGAATCATAACAAACTCGTTCCCTGTTTTCTACTCCCCGGCTGGGTTTTCACAAATGGCCGGAGGGTGCATTCAAACCTGGGTCAACCGGCTTTCTTAACGATTTCCACAACTCGCCAGCACTTGGTTTTGGAGAGAGGCCGGGTTTCCATCATGCGGACCAAGTCTCCCTCCGAGCACTGGTTCTGTTCATCATGAGCATGATACTTACGGCTGCTCTTGACTGTTTTTCCATACAGCGGGTGTTCGACCAACCGTTCCACGAGCACCACGGCTGTCTTATCCATTTTCGACGAGACCACTGTCCCGATACGGACTTTGCGGAGTGATTTCCTAGGCATTTTTTCTACTCTCGACAAGTTCGGTCTCTTTCAGCACAGTCAACCCGCGTGCAATGTCTCGCTTGAGAGACTTGATCATGTTGGTGTTTTCCAGCTGACCGGTGGCCGTTTTGAACCTTAGCGAGAACAGCTCTTCTTTGAGTGCTTTCACCTTGGTGCTGATTTCAGCCTTGGTCATGTCGCGAAAGTCATTGGCTTTCATGCGTCATTCTTCCTATTCAATGCGTATTTGGTCACGGCTGACTGTACGTGTTCTGATTGGGAGCTTGTGCCCCGCCAAGCGCATAGCTTCCTCCGCCAAGTGACGTGGTACACCCTCGATCTCGAAGAGGATCATCCCTGGCCGGACCACGACCACATGCATTTCAGGAGCGCCCTTACCACTGCCCATACGGGTTTCAGCGGGGTGTTTCGTGACCGGTTTATGAGGAAAGACACGGATCCAGACCTTACCGGAACGCTTCATGTAGCGGGTAATGGCAATACGTGCGGCTTCGATCTGCCGGGAGGTCACCCAGCCTGGAGTGATCGCCTTCAGACCATACTCCCCAAAGGAGACTTCGCTCCCCCGGTAGGCGGTTCCCTTCATTCTCCCTTTTTGTTGTTTGCGGAATTTGCTCCGCTTAGGCATTAGCATGGGATGCTGTCGCCTCCTCTTCAATCACAACTTCCTGCGGGCGGCGTGGAAGCACTTCACCCTTGAAGATCCAGACCTTCACGCCGATCACGCCATAAGTGGTACGTGCTTGGGCGAATCCATAATCGATGTCGGCGCGGAAAGTGTGCAAAGGAACCCGTCCCTCGCGGTATCCCTCAGTGCGTGACATTTCTGCCCCGCCCAAACGTCCCGAAATCACTACACGAGTTCCCAAGGCCCCGGCTTGCATAACACTCTGGATGGCGCGCTTGAGTGTTCTCCGGAAGGAGGCGCGGTTTTCCAGCTGCAATGCGATATTCTCGGCCACAAGTTGCGAATCGAGGTCAGCGAGCTTGATCTCCTGGATGTTCAGAACCACTTGTTTGTCGGTTTTGGACTGGACCAGTTTCTTGAGTCTTTCAACCTCCTGCCCACGCCGTCCGATGATGATACCTGGCCGCGCGGTGTGGATGGTGATACGTAGCCGCTTGGTATAGCGCTCGATCTCCACATTCGAGATGCCGGCATGGGAGAGCTGTTTCTTTACCAGGTTCCGGATCATCCGGTCCTCATGAAGATAGTCCGCGAAGTTCTTCTCGGCGTACCACTTGGACTTCCAAGTGGTGGTGACGCCCAATCGGTTTGCTTTGGGGTGAACTTTCTGTCCCACTGGCCTAGATCTCCCTTCCTTTCAGCGGCCCCTTACTGGCGTTCCTCGAGCTCGACATGGATATGACTAGCTCGTTTGAGGATCGGATGCGCGCGTCCTTGCGGCGCGGGCTGGATCCTTTTGAGTTTGCCCTGGATTCCAGCCATTCCGGCCTCATCCACCCAAATCTTGGCGACATACAGCGAGTCTCTATCCAGGCGGTTGTTCTCAATGGCGTTGTGATAGGCGGATTGCAACACCTTCTCCACCAGGCGGGCCGGTTTATTGAAGGTGAAGTGCAGGATGGCCTGGGCCTCGTGATAGGCTTTGCCGCGGATCATGTCGGCCACGAGCCGGCATTTCCTTGGCGCGACACGCGCAAACTTATGACTGGCTTTAGCACCCATGGAACCTTCTCACTTCATCCGAGCCGTCTTGGCTGATTTTCCGCCATGCGCTTTAAACGTGCGAGTCGGGGAAAACTCTCCCAGTTTATGTCCGACCATATTCTCGGTCACATAGACCGGGATGAACTTCTTGCCGTTGTGGACAGCGATGTTATGACCCACCATTTCCGGGAGGATCATGCTACGGCGTGACCAAGTCCGGATCACGCGCTTCTCGCGCGTCTGATTCATGGACTCGATCTTACTGACCAGATGTCCATCCACAAAAGGACCTTTTTTAAGCGACCTCGGCATCTTTGTTCCTCGTCCCGAATCCTCAGCTCTTTCTTCTGCGAACGATCATTGCTCCTGTTCGCTTGTTTTTGCGAGTACGAAAGCCCTTGCTGGGGGTTCCCCAGGGAGAGCAGGGGTGACGTCCACCCGAGGATTTCCCCTCGCCACCGCCCATGGGGTGGTCGACAGGGTTCCGTGCGACACCACGCGAGAGAGGGCGTTTCCCCATCCACCGTGAACGTCCTGCCTTGCCGAGGGAGATGTTCATGTGGTCAGGATTTCCGACCGCTCCGATGGTGGCCCGGCAATCCAGGTGAACATAACGGACCTCAGAGGAGGGGAGCTTGATCTGAGCGTAGTCCCCTTCCTTGGCGGCGACTTGGGCGTAGGCTCCAGCGGCGCGCGCCATGGCCGCTCCCTTACCGATCTTGAGTTCGATGGCGTGGACCAGAGTACCCTCCAGAATCCGCCGCAGTGGAAGGCAATTCCCCTCCTTGTGCTCCGCCGTTGGACCGCTCTCCAGAACATCCCCAACCTTGATATTGGCTGGAGCGAGGATGTAGCGTTTTTCCCCATCGGCATAGTTTAACAAGGCAATGCGAGCAGACCTGTTGGGGTCATACTCGATGTGCGCGACCTTGGCCGGAACGCCATCCTTGTTTCTTTTGAAGTCGATCAACCGGTAACGGCGTTTGTGTCCGCCGCCGCGGTGACGGCTGGTGACACGTCCGTAGTTGTTACGTCCCGAAGAACGGTTGATCGGCTGGAGCAAGGACTTTTCGGGTTCGCTCCGGGTCACCTCCTCGAAGGCCGCATTGGTCAGGAACCGGCGGCTCGAGGTGACTGGTTTATAGGATTTAATCGCCATGGATCCCTAGTCCTTAAAATTCGATCGTGTAGCCGGGTTTCAGCTTGACGATGGCTTTTTTCCAATGTGCCGTAGTTCCGGCACGGACACGGACACGGCGCATCTTTCCCGCCATGGTCATCACTCGAACATTATCCACCTTCACCTTGAAGATGGTTTCGACGGCGGTTTTGATTTGATACTTGTTGGCGCGCAGATCCACCTTGAATGCATACCGGCCTTCCTTTTCCTGAAGGTCATTGGTGCGCTCGGTGAACCAGAACTGGAGCACAATATCTTGCGGGGTGCGTAGATGCTGGGCCATAGTGTCGCTTCCCCCTATCCATTAAGCCGCTTGGTCAGCGGCTCGACCGTATTCTGAATCATCAGGAGGTTCCTTGCCTCCATCGTGTCAAGCGTGGAAAGATCCTGTGCGCGCACCAGCCTCAGTCCCGGTATGTTCCTGGCGGAAAGAAACACATTCTCACTCAGGCCATCATGAACCAGGACGGTGCCCCTCCCCAGTTCCAAGGCAGACAGGATTCCCGCGAAGGTCTTGGTTTTGATTTCACCTATGTGGAGCTCATCCAGAACCTTGATGGCGTTCTCGCGTGCCTTCCGGGAGAGAGCGCACTTCAATGCGCCCTGTTTCATCTTGGCCGGTACATCCTTGTGATGATTGGATTGCTGCCCACCAAAGGGACGTCCACCGCCCACCCACTGCGGGGCACGGATGCTGCCCTGACGCGCGCGTCCAGTGCCCTTCTGACGCCAAGGTTTCTTACCGCCGCCTCTCACCACGGAGCGTGTCTTGGTCATCGAGGTCCCTTGCCGTTGGTTGGAACGCTGGGCTACCACGACCTGGTGGATCAGACCGGGACGGTCTTCGCAATCGAAGACCGTATCGGGCAGTTCAACCTGTCCCACGGTGGAGCCGTCTTGTCGATAAAGAGGTAAGGTCGGCATGGGATCTGTTCCTATATCTTCTTCTTCAGGGCCTTGCCCCGGTTGCTGGCGCGGATCTCAATCAAGCGGCCTGGAGGGCCTGGAACGCACCCCTTGACATAGATGAGGTGATTCTCGGCATCCACTTTGGCCACCTTCAGGCCAAGGGCCGTGACTCGTGCGCCGCCCATCCGTCCAGCCATACGCTGGCCACGGAATACGCGGGAGGGGTAGGAGCTTGCGCCAATTGAACCCGGTACACGGGTTTCCATTTGGCCATGGCTTCCTTTCTGCCCACCAAAATGGTGGCGTTTGACAACGCCCGCGAATCCTTTTCCTTTACTGGTGCCGGTGACATCGACATATTCCCCTTCAGCGAAGGCATCCGCGGAGAGAGTCACTCCCACTTCCGGGAGTTCATCCTCCTTGGCGCATCTGACTTCGCGAAGATAGCGTGTCGGTTCGGCCCCAGCCTTCTCGAAATGCCCTCTCAGGGGCTTGCTCACGCTCTTCTCCCGGATGTCTCCAAAACCAATCTGGTAGGCACAATAGCCATCCGAGTCGAGCCGCTTTACCTGGACGACAGGGCATGGTCCCACTTCGAGAGCGGTCATGGGGATCACCGCTCCATTCTCATCGAACATGTGGGTCATACGCAGTTTCCGTCCCAATAGGGTCTTCGCCATCGCTGCGGTCCCGTCTTACACTTGAATTTCGACAAAGACGCCCGCTGGCAGATCGAGCTGCTGCAGGGCGTCCATGGTTTTCGGACTTGATTCGCGGATATCGATGAGGCGTTTATGGGTCCTCATCTCGAATTGTTCGCGCGACTTCTTGTCCGTGAATGTGGAACGATTCACCGTGAACCTGTTAATGCTGGTCGGTAGGGGAATCGGTCCCACGATCTTTGCTCCGGTCCTCCGGGCTGTCTCGACAATCTGCTGAGTAGACTGATCAATCAGCCGGTGGTCGAAGGATTTCAGCCTGATCCTGATATTGGGCTGTGCCATGGAAGTCCCTTTGCGCCGTTATTCGAGAATCTCGCTGATGACACCCGCGCCCACGGTGCGTCCACCCTCGCGGATAGCGAAGCGGAGCTCTTTTTCCATGGCGATGGGGGTAATCAGCTCACCCGTAACCTCAACATTGTCGCCCGGCATGACCATTTCGGTCCCCTCTGGCAAGGTGATGCTCCCGGTCACATCGGTGGTACGGAAGTAGAACTGGGGACGATAACCGTTGAAGAACGGAGTGTGACGTCCACCTTCATCTTTACCGAGGATGTAGCAGGTAGCCTTGAATTTCTTGTGGGGCTTAATCGAACCTGGTTTGGCGATGACCTGGCCGCGCTCGATACCGGTACGTTCAATACCACGCAGAAGCAGTCCGACGTTATCACCCGCTTGGGCGTTATCGAGCAGTTTGCGGAACATTTCGATGTCGGTACAGGTGGTTTTAACGGTGTCGCGGATGCCGACGATTTCGACTTCCTCCATGCGCTTGATTGTGCCACGCTCAACACGTCCAGTCGCCACGGTACCACGTCCCGCGATCGAGAAGACATCCTCGACTGGCATCAGGAACGGTTTATCCACATCGCGCTGGGGCAGCGGAATATAGTTGTCAATGGCATCCAAGAGTTCATCCACGCATTTGCAGGCAGCGTCATCCTTCCCCTCGGACTCCATGGCTTTCAAAGCGGAGCCGATGATCACGGGGATTTCATCCCCGGGGAAGTTGTAAGAGGAGAGCAACTCACGAACCTCCAGCTCGACCAGCTGGAGCAGCTCGGGATCATCCACCATATCGGCCTTGTTCATGAAGACCACAATAGTGGGAACGTTCACCTGGCGGGCCAGGAGGACGTGCTCACGGGTTTGCGGCATGGGGCCATCAGCTGCCGAGACCACCAGGATGGCGCCGTCCATCTGCGCCGCGCCGGTAATCATGTTCTTGATGTAGTCGGCGTGGCCAGGACAGTCCACATGCGCGTAGTGGCGTTTGTCAGTTTCATACTCGACGTGCTGGGTGGCGATTGTTATCCCGCGCGCCTTCTCTTCAGGGGCGTTGTCAATATCATCGTACCTGCGGACCGCGGCCTTGCCCCTTAATGCTTGCCGCATGGTGATTGCGGCGGTTAGGGTGGTCTTGCCGTGGTCGACGTGACCGATGGTCCCGACATTTACGTGCGGTTTGGTCCTCTCGAACTTCGCTTTTCCCATCGTCCTTCCTCCCGTTGCCGGTGTATCAACTTCATGATCCCCCGATCAGGGTGATCTCTCGCTATACCGTTCTTGGTGTATCTCTTATTTCGCTCGCGCGATAATTTCGTCCGCAATCTTCTGAGGTACCGCCTCATAGTGGGCAATCTGCATGGTGTAGGTTGCCCTGCCCTGAGTCAGCGACCGCAACGTGGTCGCATAGCCAAACATCTCGGCCAGCGGGACCAGAGCAGTGATCACCTGGCTGGTGGACCGTGATTCCATCCTCTCAATGCGTCCACGGCGGGAATTCAGACTTCCCACCACATCGCCAAGGTAGTCCTCAGGAGTCACTGCTTCCACTTCCATGACTGGTTCAAGGATGACTGGTTTGCCCTTCCTGAATCCCTCCTGGAAAGCCATCGATCCCGCGATCGAGAAGGCCATTTCACTGGAATCCACCGAGTGGTATGTCCCATCGATCAAGGTTGCTTTGATATCCACGACGGGATAACCCGCCAGAACTCCATTTCCCATGGCGGCGATGATGCCTTTTTCAACCGCCGGGATGTATTCCTTGGGAATGGCCCCGCCCACGATCTTGTTCTCAAACTCAAAACCTGTCCCGGGCTCGAGAGGCTCGAATTGCATGACCACATGGCCATACTGTCCACGACCCCCGGTCTGGCGGATGAATCGGCCTTGAGCTTCTGATTTGGCGGTCATGGTTTCGCGGTAAGCCACTTGTGGTTTACCCACATTGGCCCCCACTTTGAACTCCCGCATGAGACGATCCACCAGGATTTCCAGGTGAAGTTCGCCCATCCCCGCGATGATTGTCTGACCTGTTTCCTCATCCGTGTGGACTTGGAAGGTGGGATCCTCCTCAGCCAGTTTGGAGAGACTGATGGCCAACTTGTCTTGATCCAGCTTGGTCTTGGGTTCTATGGCGACACTGATGACCGGCTCGGGAAAATCGAGTGCCTCGAGCACAATCGGATCGTTCGGATCACAAAGGGTATCACCGGTATAGGTATGCCCAAGGCCCACAGCGGCAGCGATCTCACCGGTCACCACCATATCGACATCTTCACGCTTGTTGGCGTGCATCCTCAAAAGGCGTCCAATCCGTTCCTTCTTGCCGGTGGTCGTATTAAGGACCGACTGGCCAGAGGAGACAGTCCCGGAATAAACCCGGAAGTACACAAGCTTACCATGCACATCGGACTGAAGCTTGAAAGCCAGGGCCGAAAAGGGAGCATCCTCATCCGGGGCGCGGAAAATACGCACTTCCGGTTCACCTGGCATATAACCTTGAACAGGCGGCTTATCGAGGGGTGAGGGAAGGTAGTCCACCACTGCATCCAGCAGCAACTGGACTCCCTTATTCTTAAAGGAGGCCCCGCATAAAACCGGAATGAAGTCATTCGCAATCACAGCTCTCCGTATCGCCGCTTTAAGATCCTCGGTCGGGATTTCGACACCACTGAGATAACGCTCGAGGATAGTTTCATCTTGATCAGCCAGGGCCTCAAGCAGATGAGTTTTGTTCCTAATGTAGGCTTCCCTCTGGTCAAGCGGAATCTCAAACTGGATCGGTTTCGCCCCAGCGTCCTCGATATTCCATGTGTATGCCACACCCTCGATCAAATCGATCAAGGAGGTGAAGCTCTCCTCGGCGCCGATGGGGATCTGGATAGGAACCGCATTAGCACCGAGACGATCATGCATCATGCGGATAGTACCGAAGAAATCCGCTCCCATACGATCCATTTTGTTGATAAAAGCAAGCCGTGGAACTCCATACTTATCGGCTTGCCGCCAGACCGTCTCTGATTGAGGTTCGACGCCACCCACTGCGCAGAACAGCGCCACGGCACCGTCCAGAACGCGCAGGGAACGTTCGACCTCGACGGTGAAATCGACATGGCCGGGTGTGTCGATGATGTTGATCCGATGCCCTTTCCAGAAACAGGTCGTAGCGGCGGAGGTGATGGTAATGCCACGCTCCCTTTCCTGGACCATCCAGTCCATCTCGGCCGCGCCATCATGAACCTCACCAATTTTGTGGGTCCTTCCGGTATAGTAAAGAATCCTTTCGGTAGTTGTGGTTTTACCGGCATCAATGTGAGCCATGATGCCGATATTTCTCACTACATCCAAAGATTCCATCGTTGCTGTTGCCATGGTTCTATTGGGCGGAATAGAGCCGGTTTACCACCGGTAATGAGCAAAGGCTTTGTTGGCCTCGGCCATACGGTGGGTGTCCTGCCTTTTTTTAATGGTGTCTCCCTGTCCTTTCGAAGCATCAAGCAGCTCGCCAACGAGCTTATTGATCATCGTGCGTTCATTCCGGTTGCGCGCGTAGGTAATCAACCAGCGCAAAGCCAGAGTCATTCTCCGTTCAGCCCGGACTTCGACCGGTACCTGATAGGTGGCTCCACCCACACGGCGTGAGCGGACCTCAACCAAGGGTTTGGAATTCTCAAGGGCACGGTGAAAGACCTCGAGCGGATCCTCGCCGGTCTTTTCCCCGATGACATCGAAGGCGCCATAGACAATTTTCTCGGCGACACTCCGCTTGCCCTCCAGCATGATCTTATTGATGAGCATGCTCACCTGGACGCTTTTGTACTTGGGGTCGGGCAATATTACCCGCCTAACAATCGATTTTTTCCTTGGCATGTTCCTCGTGAGTTGGCAGAGGAACCGTCCTCCGGTTCATGCCACGCCTCCGGCTGGTCGGTGACCGGGGCGCTTCTCTCAAGAATTTTACGAGGCCTATGGACTATTTCTTCGGCCTCTTGGCTCCATACTTGGACCGCCCTTTACGTCTGGCTCCCACTCCGGTGGTATCCAAGACACCACGCACGATGTGGTAACGGACGCTGGGGAGGTCCTTCACCCTGCCTCCACGAACCAGAACCATACTGTGTTCCTGAAGGTTATGCCCTTCTCCACCGATGTAGGCATTGACTTCAATGCCAGTGGAGAGACGAACACGTGCCACCTTCCGCAAAGCCGAATTGGGTTTCTTCGGGGTCATGGTCCAAACACGCGTGCAAACACCACGGCGCTGGGGGCATCCCTTCAGACCCGGCACCTTCGACTTGTTCGGAGATGCCTTCCGGGCTTGGCGTATCAGCTGGTTAATGGTCGGCACAAAACACCCTCAAGCAATCTTCTCGCAAGATTAACACCAGACATTGTGGTTTTCCCAAAATGAATGGGCACGAACGGAAACTTTACTTGAGAATGAGTTTCACGTCAAGGGTTGGATATGAACACAGAAGCCATCACAATCCCCTCCACTATAAGGTAAGGGGTTTCAATAACTTATGAGGAAATCCCGGAACTCTTTCAAACCTCCGATTCATGGTCTGCCAAACCATTTGTCGAGCTCACGGCGGCTGATCCGCCAGATTGGCGGACGGCCATGCGGGCAAGTGGCCATTGTGGGATCCTCGGAATAACGGTCCAACAGATCAGCCATCTGGCCTAAGGTAAGCGGTTCACCCGCCTTGATCGCACTCCGGCATGCGATCCGTGCCAGGATCTTCTCGGCCCGGTCTGAAAAAGGCACGACCATTCCCTGCTCCGAGAGATCATGCAGCGCATCATCCACAAAGCTTTTGACCTCAGAAAGGTCCATATCCGCGGGGACACTCCGTACCACGAAGGTCCCCTCACCGAATGGCTCCATTTCCAGACCCACCTCATCCAACAAGGAAAGAGAATCCTGCAACACTCCCGTCCGGCTAGGATGGATCTCGATGGTCATCGGAAAGATCAGACGCTGACGGCTGATGCCATGCCGTTCATATTCCTTTCTTAGCCGCTCAAATTGAAGGCGCTCATGAAGCGCATGTTGATCGAAGACCGCCATCTCCTCACCCGACTCGGCAATGATAAAACTGTCAAAGACTTGCGCCACAGGTCTCCAATGCCGTTCCATCAATAGATCTGCCTTGTCCGTCTTTGCAAGGCTTGTCAAAGGACCCCGGTTCAAAGATTCGACGGTATGAGCTTCCTCTGGGAAATCCTCTTCTTTGCGTTCAGAAGGACGAACACCAGACTGAGGTTCATCCGGGATCCTCTCTCTGACTTGGATGCCTGTGAGCGCGGATGCGCTCGTGTTGATGGGTGCTGGAGGGGAAGGTGTTTCAGGCAAATGGGTGGCCGGCTGGGATGATGCCGGGGAAGAAACCGGCGGACCTTCCTGGTGGGGCGACCCCCACCCTACCGGGGTATCCACCCAGACCTTGGAGCCACCGCTGTCGAAGGACTCGCGTATGGCGCTGTAGAGACCACTCCATACGAGCCGTTCATCCCGGAAACGGATCTCCTCCTTAGAGGGATGCACATTCACATCCACCTGTTCCGGGTCCATTTCCAGGAAGAGAACAGAAACCGGGTAGCGTCGTTGCGGCAAGCTCGCCTTGTATGCCTCCATCAACCCGCGCAGCAGCAGACGGTCTCTCACGAAACGGCGGTTGACAAAGAAATACAAGTCGGCGGCGGTATTGCGGTGGAGAGTAGCCCGGCTGGTGAAGCCCGTAATCTGAAGCCGTTCCGTGGCATAGTCCACGGGGAGGAGTTCCGAGGTCAGATCCTCGCCAAAGAGTTGTACAAGGCGGTCAATACAGGCGGGAACGGGTGGGAGTACTCGGGCCTTCTTGCCGTTATGCATGAGGTCGAGATACAGGCTGGGCCAGCTGATGGCGGTCCGCAGGATGACTTCGTTGATGCGCTCCATCTCCGTAGTGACACTCTTGAGAAACTTCCGGCGGGCCGGGGTGTTGAAGAAGAGTTCCGAGACGGTCACGGTGGTTCCTGTGGGAGCACCGGAAGGTTCGAGGGCCTGAACCTCCCCACCCACCGCATAGAGCCGGTGTCCCTGACGATCCGAGGGGAGACGGGAGATGATCTCGACATGAGCTACCGAGGAGATCGCCGCCAGAGCCTCTCCACGGAACCCATAAGTCTGAATAGCCATCAAGTCGGAGGCAGCCTCGATCTTGCTGGTGGCATGGCGCCGCAAGGTCATGGGGAGATCTTCCCCGGGAATACCACAACCATCATCGGCCACCCGCATCCTGGTGGTGCCCCCCTTGTCGACCTCGACCGAGATCCTTCCCGCCCCTGCGTCCAGGCTGTTATCGATCAGCTCCTTGATGACAGAGGCTGGACGTTGAACCACCTCGCCAGCGGCGATTTGAGAGGCAACCTGTTCCGGAAGGATCTTGATGCGGTTCATGAAGAGGATGACAAGACCTGATCCACCAGCTTGCGGATCTCTTGAGTTAGTTCCAGCTGATAGGGTTCATTGGGGATTCCAGACTCATCAGCCATCTGTTTAATCAAGGCCATGGCAGGACGCCAATCCTCAGCTGTGATCTCCTTCTCACGGGATTTCAAAAAATCGCGATCGCGAAAATCTACAAGCCAACCCGGGGATTCGCTTTCGGCCTTGGGAGCTTCTTTTTCCTCCCTGGGAAATACCTCGTTGAGGATCTTCTTGAGTTCCTGAGGAGTTACCTTTCCTTCCACCGCGGCTCTTTGGAGCCGTTGGGCATTGAGACGTGCCGCCGCGGATTCCTCTTCTGGAATACCCTGCGGGACAAGCTTTCCAGCGGCCACAGCCTGTAGAAACAGAAGAGCCGGAAGCGAACCTTGCTCAAACTGATCCCCGAGTTTCTTGACCTGCTCCATGGAAATTTCCCCAGCCTTCAACCGGCTAGTGAAACGAGCGATCTCGGTACGAACTCCTTCTTTATCGGAATCGGTTAACTGGGATTCTTTAAGCATTCCTTCACTCATTGCGGTGATCGCGGAGGCAGCCAGATCAAGCCCTCTCGTTTTGATGAAATAGACTCCAGCCCCGACAGCCAAAACACCCAAGAACACAACCACCACACACCCAATTCCCAGGACCTTAAGGCAGGATGAAGATTTCGATTCTCTTTCGGTCATTGGAAGACTCCTTCCTCTCAGAATCCAAAGACTATCTCTGCTTCAATTGTGGAAGCTAAGGGAATCCCGGCGAAGGAAAAAGGGGGCTCGTGTAATGCCAGAAGGGAACACAAAGTTTCCACCCATTGATTACTGGAGTTATACTTGATCTAGAGACTCAGGAATACCCAATACAAGGAGCCATATCATGACATTCGATGAAATCAACGAGAAAACCGGCTTCGCGGATGGAGATCTTTTTAGTAACGCTGATGAGGTACGGAAATTTTTCACGTTACAGAATCTTATCTCCCTCCGGGGTGAATGTACTCTGACAACCATGCAGCTCCAGGCCATGGCCTCCGAGGTAATCGCCAACCGGTGGCATATGGTTGAATTTTAATCTGGTTGGTCTATTTGACTGGAGAAACTAAAAAGTAACGGGAGGAACTACAGCCTCAATGCGGCATGGATGGTTTAATTCCGAGGATATCGAATGCTTTCTCCTTGAAATAGATAAGCCAGTTCCGTGTGATTTTATCGGAGAGATTTTTTTGATCTCCATAATATTCCTCAATGGTCTTTCCCCAATAAAAGCCGAAATAGCCATCCACCCGGCCACGTGAGCCCTCGATAAACGCCGCAAGATCCTCCTGGCTACACTCCAGGGGGAACATCTCCTCCACAACGAGAGGTTTGCCGATGTCATAGGCCCAAAGGGCTTTAAGTGCATTTTCAACATCCCCTTTCTTGGGATAGAAATGGACGCTCACAAAATCGAGGTTCTCCGAAACTTCCTTTGAGTAAAAGAGCGGTTTAGCTCCTGGGAAGGTATACGCCCAAGGAATAGCCCCGGCCGTGATCATGTGACGCTTATCATGTCTACGGATCGCGGCCACGAGCTGGTCAACCCAAGCTTTGGCAACCTGCTCGCGGGTGCGTCCAGCCAGGTCCAGAGTGATCCGCTGCACAAAACACATTCCCGCGAATTCCTCACCCAGCCATTCGGTGGCCTTCTCGCCGTCGCCCGGCAAGACTGGTTCATTCATCAAGTCATAACAAAAGACGCTTGGGAATTCCGAGCAAGTCTTGGCGATGGTTTCCCAAAACAGTGCCTGAACCTCCCAGCGTGCAGCCTCATCAAGAGAATCATACCAAGTGGGGACCTCCTTTCTGAGATAACAACCCAGCCCAGTGATGTCGAGATAAATCCCAGCCGCCTGGCACCATTCCACCAACCGCTTGAGCTGGGCAAACGACTCTTCATTGGGTTCTGTGGGAGATTTCATCAAGCGGCCCACCTGCAGGTGAATACGAACTGCATTGGCCCCGAGCATCTGCATTTCGAGGAAGTCCTCGACGACTGTCTGCCACTCATCCACCCAGTAGTCCTCCAGCAACCGCATGGAACGGTCATGGTCGTAATTGAAGCCCCAGACGGTGAAGCGCTCACAAGAGTCCGCACAGACGAAATGGGAACCATCGGTGGCGGGACAGATCCAGGCCAGGGATGTTGTCTGGTGTGGATGATCCTTGTAGTACAAGTGGGAAAAATGTCTACATTTGACATTCAAGAGACGATCATCCTTGGTCACATAAATCTCATAAATTGGAGGACTGATAATTGAAGCTGGATGACCAATATACACTTTGTCCACCATCCAGGAATTACCAATCTTCTCCGCTGAATACTTCCAGTTGGCTGTATCTCTTCCGGGAAGTTCCTGGGGGTGGCCAGTGGAATCATCGATTAGAGATTTACTACAGTACCATCCCAAGTCCTCAAACAATTTCGTCACCTCAATCGCAGTTTCCTTATCGGGAACAGCGAGATTTAACGTGGTCATCAATGCGGACAAACTGGTGTTTTGAACGGTATTCTGGAATTCATTGAGTATCCAAGTATCATCGATAAAAGTGGAGTTTCCAGATGCGAGGTGTGTCAGAATCTTGCCCCGATTTTTCGAACGCTCAGACAAACGCACGATAACCTGATACTCTGGCATATATTTCTTGATACGCTCACTTGTGACCATCACCTCGGTTACACCGATAGGTTTTGGGGGAGGTTCCGCAGCGAAGAGGGAAGCATTGAAGACTAAATAGACCAAGAAAACCATCAGCGGACTTCTCATGGAATTTCACCTATCCTCCTCAAGCCGTTTGCCAAAATGAAGTAGATCCTGCTGACTGAATCCAATGCTCTCATAGAAGGCTGATGCTCCATCGTTTCCCCGCCGGACCTGTAGATTGATCTTCGGACACCCAAGTTCCCGTAGGCGTCGCTCGACTTCCACCATCAAGGCCCGGCCATAAACATGTCTCTGGCAAGCGGGATCGACAGCAAAGTAGTAGACCCATCCCCCGTGGCCATCATAGCCCGCCATGGTGGCCGCTACGATCTTTGAGCCTACCACACCGACAAGAAAGAGCTCCCTTTGGACCTGTTTCTTGCGTGCGATGTCCTTGTGGGGATCATTCCAGGGACGTAGTAAACCGCAGCGATCCCACAGGGCGATGACCGCTTCCTCGTCGGAGCCTTCAAAGGGACGGATATGTATTGGATTCAACAACATAAACGAAAAAATGAGATTAAATTTCACAAATAACTTCACCATCAAACTTCTTGAGCAATTCTGAAGAGATTTTCCAATAGGCCTTGGAATTTCACTAATTCAGTCATCTTGAGCTCATTAAATTGATAATCCGTTGGAACTTGGATTTCACCAACAGCATCCTTCCATGGGTACTCGGGATTCATTCTATCATAGTCTCCCCCCACAGGAGCGAGCTTCTCGATCTGTTCAGCAAGTTGAAGAAGGCTCTCGATATACATACAATAAGCTGACCGGTTATTATTATACCCCAAAAGCCGTTGAATCTTTGGAATTCTTTTCGTTGCTTTCAAGAACTGGACCAATGCATAGTGTGACTTCTTGTAGGGCTTCTGATTACCGATACAGAGGAAAGATTTGGCAAGCTTTTCACTCGCCATCTGGAGATAATGCAACCGGTGGCAAAGCGGGACATTTCTCTTATTCAATTGCTTGAAAATGTCATGATCACTCCTGGCCTGAAGGCGATATCCCTCCTGCCAGTTCATGATCCACCCTCCAATTCCATCGCATCATCCCACTTCCCCCATCCACGAGGGAGTTTTAGCTTACCAAATTCCTTGATCTGGATGATTGCAATCCCGAATGGAAACGTGAATCCATCTTGGGGTGAAGGCCTAAAATAAAATGGCTCTACTCTGCCGCTCAAAGCGGGAATCATGTTTTCATCAAGTTCAACAAGGCGGATTTCTTTCTCACTCGGAAACCAATAAACTTTCTTGATACCTGGCTCCGCTTTCATGTTATCGAGGGCCAGTCTCCTGGCCTGAGCCTCAACCAACTTCACAGACATTGGATCTTTTCTCCCTTGGTGGATTTCTATCCCAGATATAGAATACTCCCTTGATGCTTGATGGCCAAGTCTATCATTGGACTTCAATAAAAATTGAGGATAGGATTGGATGGGAATACTTTTCCTGTCTGTATCTCGTGATCTTACACACTCTGGGTGGACCTCATATCATGTACCCCCTTGGGCCCATCCATTGTCATGGATTAGGAGTCTCATCATGAAGCACCTCATCCCCCTTCAGTTCCATTCCCCACTTCTGCAGACAGTCATCCTCATAGGGACTTTTGGGCTGACCCCATTCACGTGCCATGCGGGAGGGATCACAATCCTCACGCATGGATTCCAGTTCGCGGGAGCTGGAAGACCCGATTGGTTGAATACTATGCGCACCGCGCTGGCGAATCGTCTCCCGGCGGAGAAGCGACGGATCAATATCGATATAATCGTCACCGAAAACAATGAAGGCGATCTAGAAGTCACGGAAACCAGTATGCCGGGAGAACGCGAGGAAACCTTGATTGTCCTGGATTGGTCCGATACCGCCTTTTTCAAAGATGCCGAGGGGAAGGATACCATCCCTAAGAAACCCACGGGTGATGTGGCGGAGACGGTAGTGGAACATATGCTCGGTGACCCGCGTCTGCTCCAGTTGCCCATCCATCTAGCCGGGCACAGCCGTGGCAGTTCCCTGATCTCCGAGATCGCACGTCTGCTAGGACGGCATGGCATCTGGATCGAGCAGGTCACTCACTGGGATCCCTGCCCGATTTCCATCGATGAACCGGTTGGAGTCTACGGCAACACCATTTTTGCGGACAACTACTGGAGAGATGGCGAATGGCTGATCCCGGAGGGGGCTCCAGTTTCCGGCGCATATAACCGCGATCTTGGAAATCTCGATGGCGGCTACAGCACGCTTGAGGGGGGCGACCACTCGGATGTCCACCTGTGGTACTTCGGGACTATCAATCTGAACACACCGGCTCCTTACTCGGATGGGCTCTCTGTGACACAGCAGATGAGGAATTCCTGGTGGACTCCAACCGAGCAACAAGGCGCCAAGACCGGTTTCTTTTTTTGTCAGACCGCTGCTCAGGACTGGGGAACGAGTGACCCGCGTCTTGCAGATTTACCACGCACGGGACTCCATCCTGTCTTCGGGGGAACCGGAGCCCGTCAGACACTGATCTACGGTCCCAGCCCCTACTGGCCGAATATACGTGTTCAAAGTCTTGGAGGCGGCGCAACGGCATTCACGGCCGGAGAGGAAATACCCATCCAATGTTTTTACCAGGATATGGATGGTTCGATGTCTGCCGCTCTGTTCAGGGATAACGATACAAATCCCTATAACTCTCCCGAACCTGTTCCCATTCATGCACCCGAGGCATTTTCAAA
>CAZORO010000016.1:19361-25919 GCA_964581845.1 uncultured bacterium | reverse complement strand
CCGAGCACGCTCCCGAGCCTGAAACCACGTAAGTCCCATTGATTGGAATGCCCCCTCTCCATGTTCGGGAGAGGGGGCTGACACTTTTCGATTCGACTTAGGTTGGATTGATGAGTTCCTCGATAACTTCCAGCTTCTGGGAAAGAGCCCTTTCCAGCAAGTTCCCCTTGGCCAGGGTTTCCTGGATCTCGAGGTCAAGGGAGCCGTGCGATCTCGCTCGAAGCAAGAGCTTATGCCCATCTGTGGACACCGTAATCTCCTCGACCAGTCCCTGGTGAGTAAAATCGAGTCCATCGGCGATACGCAGGATCCCCGCGAGAATGTCGATCTTGTGCCTGAGTTCCTCGGGCAGGCTCCAGTAATCTGTATCTTCCGGGCCCGGCAGCTCGTGACTGTGGAATTTCACCAGGTTGGCGATCAGCCTGATTTCCATCTGGTGGAATCCCTCCATCTCGCTGTTGACCACCAGGTAGTGGGAGTGAAGGTGGTGACGAGTGGTTCCGATGTGATATCCAATGTCGTGGAGTAGCGCAGCTGATTCGAGATAGAAACGGTCTTCTTCGCCAAGCCAGTGGTTTGGACGTAGTTCCTCGAAGAGTTGCCGTGCCAGGCCAAGCACCTTTTTACAATGCTTGGGCTCGTAACCATAACGGCGCGCTAACTTGAGAACATTCATGGAACGTACGTCACGAAATTCCTCCAGTGGATGGTCTCCAGTAGCTAATTGGATCAGGTTGTTGCTCCGGTCACTGGCGGTGGAAAACAACTCCCTCTCCAGAAAATCGAGGATAATCCCGGCTCGTAATGCCTTGGCCCCGGTGACCATCGTGTCGAGGCCAAGTTCCTCCATCGCGGTGAGGAAGATCATTCCCCCTGGAAGGATGGAGTCAGCTCTCTCTCCGTATATTCCCAGCCATTCACGGCGCTTTTCCAGGGTCATTTCTGCGAGCCGTATGAGCAGATTGCGTAAGGAGGCCTTGTAAACGACCCGGATCTCAAGAGAGGTTACGGCGCGTTGACTGGTGCCGCATAACTCACCCAGGCAGAGGGCTGTTCCGCTGGTACCCACAGTCCAGTCGGGATGCTCGATCTTGTCTCGCAGAATTGGCGTTAAACCTTTTCGGATGACCTTCCGTAACTCCTCCAAACCCACCTCACCTGGGGGATCATGTAGGGAAACCTTCTGGAGGATACGTACTGGTCCGAGCTGAAGACTGAGAAGGTTTTTGGGAATACTGTCCTCTAACCAGGCCAACTCGGTTGAGCCCCCACCCACGTCAATCAAGAACACTTTCCCCTTGGTCAGGCCAAGCGATTCAATCGCTGCCAATGCCGTCAAACGTGCCTCCTCGCGCCCGGAGATAACATTCACATCCAAGCCAGTCTCACTCTTGATCCTCTCGATGACCTCGGAGCTGTTAGAGGCTTCGCGAAGGGCACTTGTCGCCACTGTCAGAATCGTGTTGACATCATGGTTTTGGCAGGAAACCTGATACTTCTTCAGCGCGGCGAGGGCACGTGCCTGGGTTTGTGGATCGATGGAGCCCTGTTCAAACACGGGTGATCCCAGACGTATCTGTGTCCGTTCTTCATGAAGGGAGGTGTAAGAAAGATCCTCCCAGATTTGAACAATCACCAGGTAAACGCTATTCGATCCCAGATCGATAACGGCACTTTTGAGGGGCAGGGTGATGTGTTGACGTTTGCTCAGGGGGAGTGGAACCTGTGCCTCACTGGCCACCATGGGTATCTTGTTCATCATCTTCGGCCTCCCAGGATTTTCCTGCTTCTTCCCAACACACTAAGGGAGCGGCCACTTGTTCCCGTCAAGGTGGACAGTGTTTCCAGTCATGGATGGAGAAATGACCCCAACGGGATTCGAACCCGTGTTGGCGGAATGAAAATCCGCTGTCCTAGGCCGTCTAGACGATGGGGTCACCGAACCGATCCGGTCAACTACTGCCTGTTCCTACCACACGCATCCCCCTAAAGCAAGAAGCTTTGAAAGTCCCGTGTCTCTGGCACGGCTGTTGCCTAAAAAGGGGAAGCGACGCCAACGGAGGGATTCTCTTCGGGGCGGATAGATTTAAGGGCAACGAGCGATGAACGGTCTTTTCTCCCAGTTTTCCGTGTTTTCCGCGCTTACTGGCCTCTTCTCGAAGCTTGGTGCCACGGTGTCGACAACGCCCCTGGGAGAACCCACTGGACTGCAGAACATGCCCGCCGAGGCAGACTTTGCCGCAATCATGGGCAATCTCTTGAACTCCGGAGCAACTCCAGTCCAGACAATCAAGGCCGATCTGTCCCTGTCAACAAACAAACTCCCAAAAGCGATTCAAAGCCTGTTCGCTGGCTCCAAGAACGTCTCGGCCACCTTGATCAAGGCGGATTTCCCCCTGACCAATGCGCAAGCTGAAACACAACAGAGAGCCGAATCATCTGATTCCGGGGAGGGGAGTATCCTTGACCCAAGTGCGCTTGCCTATGTTCTTCTACCCACTTTCCCTCAATCACCTGTCACCTCAGAATTCCCAGGATTGAATCCATTCGTTGCGAACGAGGATCCACTTTCTGCCGCTTTCTTAGTTGAAAAGAACGAAAAACCTCAGATCCAATCGGTGGAAACACCCTCTCCGGAAAGACCTGCTGGCATTCTACGTCTTGTGTTGGCCTCCAGCTCCGAGAGCCTTTCGGCCTATCGGGTAACCTCTAAAAGTCCATTCTTTCCAGTACAGACCTTGGCCCAGCTACCAGAAATGGATGTAGAGAGTGTATTCCAGAGCTCGAAAGTCAGCCCGGATCAATTCTACGGCTATCCTGCTCCTCAGATCCTAGAAAACAGGATGGATGAAGCAACCCCCTCTCTCCCATCCGTGGCCATTCGTATTCCGAGGGAGTCTATCGAGCAATTGGCCGCCTACGGTGAGGCTGTTGTTGACTTCTCAACGGATGACTCACTCACCCAGAAGGCAGCCTTAAGTCCCGGGATAGAGCCATTGGGAACCACTACAGCTCTCCAGGTCATCATCCCTCCTTCTGTCCTCCAACTTCTCAAGGCCTTTGTCTCCTCCAGCCTGCCCATGTCCCAGTCCACCTTCGCAGGCGCTTCATCGGCTGACACCTCCGCTTATCCTTTGGATCAATCCACCTCGCTCAGCGGTCCGCCCACCGGTCCCGCCGCATCCCCTGACAGTCATGCGGTCTCCATACGTGTTCTGCTGGGCGAGGTGGCTTCATACCTGAGTGAACTTCATGGCGAGATCACATCGATCCAAACTGCTAAAGAATCAACAGAGCCCCAGGCTTCTCCCTCTTTGCCACCTTTGAACAGAGTAGCCACCCAAGCCCTAAGCAAAGAAAACAGCCCTGTCATCTCATTCCCACGAGTTGTCACCCCATCCACTTTCGAGAAGACTATCCCTTCATTCAGCCTCCCGGCCTCCCCAAAAAGTCCCTCGATGAACTCCATCGAGGACACCTTTACTGGGAACTCCTTACTCTCGGCTCCATTCAGCTCCACACCACGAGAGTCGTCCACTCAGCAGGTAATTTCCCACTCTCAGCCCAAGTCCAGTCCGGAGGTTGTGGAAACTCAGTTCACACCAGTGGTGGTGGAAACAACTCAATCCCAACTCGTCTCGGTTAAATCCAACGACACCAAGGTCACCTCCAGCGTGTATCCGGGAAGCATACCCCCAAAGAACGTGGAGCAGCCTGTCCGTGTGCTTCAGATCCTGCCCGCCACCTCGTCTGAAAGGATAACGCTCGATTCTGCTCCAGAAAGTCTTCCGGGATTAACCAGGCATATCCAGATGAGCCCTCGCCAATCAAGTAATTATGCCCTGCCGGTGAATGGAGCGTCTTTTTCGATTAGCGATGGAGTGTTTGTTATCAAGGGGTCCACGCCGTTGGATGGGGCTGAACCACCTGGAACTGTAGCCACAACCTTTGACCATCCTATTGCCACCCAACCGGATGAAACAGTCCAGATATCCACCGTCTCTGAATTCTCCCCCCGCGCGAGCGGCAAGGTTTCCAATGTGGAAGAGATCGTGGAAACCGTTTTGAAGGCCAACGCCTCGATCACCAAGGAACCTGTGGAAAAGACAACCGCAGCTCCTATTGATCCAGCTGGCGCCAATGTCTCGTCTGTACGTCAGACACCTATCTCCCAGCCATCTGGTTTCACTCAGACTTCATCTCAGACCATCCTTGAGACGGTCATTACTCCCCAGTTTGACCAATCAACTCAGGTATCCGAAACGAACCAGTCTGGTAAAGAGGAGAAGCCAGTACCCAAACCGGGGAACACCCTCGATTCCGTGCCAACCAAGGTGGCTCCAGTCAATTCGAAGCCGTCAGAGAGTGCTGTCACACTGGGGGTTGAGTCCTCGGTAAACCAGGAAACATCGAGTCCAGCCGCCTTACCGGTCGAGATCATGGAAACCTCGGCCTCTTCCGAACCAGTCACCACTGTGGAGAAAGCCGCTCAATCCTTCACCAAGAACACTGCCAATGTGACCTCTCAGGTGGTTCTTACAGATTCACCGGCTCCCGAATTCCAGCCTACGGTCTTCAGGAGCACTTTGGAAACAGGTCGAGGACAAGTGGCTGCGGTTGAGACCATCAACTCTTCCGCCCCTAAGGGAAATGAGCTCGAACCCATGGTGACCAAGAGTCCCGTTGCAGAGCCCAAGCCCGAGGCAGTTTTGGTCCGGAGTAATGCCCCTGAAGTGGACCGGTCTCGACCCATGCGGATGAACGAGGTTCCATCTCCATATCAAACTCAGATCAAGACTCAGCCTCCCCAAAAAAACGCCATTTTCGAGGCCTCAAAAGGGGAAGCCTTCTCATCTGTCCAGTCCGAAGAGACCACTCCTCAGGTTGCCATGGCAACTGCTCAGCCCGCGAAGGTGACCACATCCACGAAGACCGGCAAAACCTTCATGCCAGAGAGACAATCCCAAGTCCTTTTCACTCCCCCATCCAACAAGGGGACCATTAGCGAGGCTCCGGACCTGGAAATAAAGGTGTCGAAGCCAAGCGTTATCCTCGATTCCAAAGCTGCCACAGTGGTGAGTGAACGACCGGTTTCGATGCCTGCCCAAACCGGAAATGTCACACCCACCTTCTCAACATCAAACGTTCAACGCTCGTTGGGACAACTTCAAGGCGAGGCCCCAGCTCCCATGAGTGCCTATGAACTATTTGGAGAAACTGGAACACAACCAGGCTTGAGTGCTCCAAATGTCATTGTGGAGCGTACCAAGGGAACAGAGCCATTACCCCCGCAAGCCAACAGGGAAATCCCCGCTTTCAGTCCAGTCACTACGCCGGGGATTTCCTCAGGAAACCTGCCAGTTTCGACGCCATCCACCCAGACTTTGTTTCAAACTGTCCTGGGGACCTCTCAAATGGGAGAGGTGGAGACGGTCGAAATGCAGGTTGCCATCACGAAGGCGGCCACCGAGGAGCCGAAACCAGTTCCGGCGCAAGTGACTGTTCCGGACGCGAAAGTATCCACCCGCCCCCAACCCTCAGCCTCCACTAAGCCGCTTCCAGTTTCCATTGAACCCGTTGCTACGGATGGCACACTGCAGGTGACCGTTCAAAACAACACTCAAGAGAGTGCGGGGACAATCCCCACGATACAGAGCGCTCAAGCACCTCCAGCGATACGGGAACTATCCCATTCCACGGAACCAATCCCTTCCTTCCAGACCCAATCAGAAACAATTGGTGCTCCAAAGGTTCTCTCTCAATCCGTTGTTTCAGAACCTGTGAAGAACATCGAGCTGCCAAAAGAACTGACAGGACAGGGTAATCCGCCAGATATAACACAACCCGTCACCGAGTCATCCGCACTGCCGCACGGGCAGACAACTCAAACCACGGGGCAGTCTATATCAATACCGGCTGAACAACTCCCAACATCTCAGCCACCTACTATGAAATCTCAGCCGGTGGTTTCAGTGGAGCCAGTGCAGTCGGGAGTTGTATTGGCTTCCCAACCGGAAACAGATAACCAGGCTACCAATCAGGCCATCCAAGTTCAGCCTGAGGTCATCAAACAATCGGCCAAACAGACTGTCCAGACGCAACCGGAGCTGTCCACTGTTTCTCAGCCGGTCGTGACGAAGGCTCAGCCCGTTGCTCCAGCCCAGCCGGTTGCCCCAACGGAACCAGTTCAGACGAATGTGGCATTCACCCTTAAGCCAGAAATGGTCAAGCAGCCCACTGAGCAGCCCATCCCGACGCTACCGGAGCTGTCCACTGTTTCTCAGCCGGTTATGGTGAAGGCTCAGCCCGTTGCTCCAGCCCAGCCGGTTGCCCCAACGGAACCAGTTCAGACGAATGTGGAATTCGCCCTCAAGCCGGAAATGGTCAAGCAGCCCACTGAGCAGCCCATCCCAACGCTACCGGAGCAATCCACTGTTTCTCAGCCGGTCGTGACAAAGCCTCAGCCCGTTGCTCCAGCCCAGCCGGTTACCCCAACAGAGCCTGTTCAGACGAATGTGGAATTCGCCCTCAAGCCGGAAATGGTCAAGCAGCCCACTG
>CAZORO010000016.1:0-19261 GCA_964581845.1 uncultured bacterium | reverse complement strand
AAGCCGGAAATGGTCAAGCAGCCCACTGAGCAGCCCATCCCAACGCTACCGGAGCTGTCCACTGTTTCTCAGCCGGTTATGGTGAAGCCTCAGCCCGTTGCTCCAGCCCAGCCGGTTACCCCAACAGAGCCAGTTCAGACGAATGTGGAATTCGCCCTCAAGCCGGAAATGGTCAAGCAGCCCACTGAGCAGCCCATCCCAACGCTACCGGAGCAGTCCACTGTTTCTCAGCCTGCCACGATGAGCAGCAAGGCCATTGAGATTGAGCCGCAGACAGTTAAGAAAAGTGACCGTTCGGTCAGTCCACAACCTGCGGCTGAGCCAATGAATGCCAATGTGGAATCTGAAAGCACGATTCAGTTGAGCTCGGTTGCGAAAACCCCATCTGTTGACGTGCCATACCCGCGAGTGGAAAAGGCCCCTATCAAGACCGTGAAGGCCACTTCTCCCTCCAGCTTGTCTACAACTCCGGTGGATACTGAGGTTGAGACGCCCGTTCAGGTGAAACCGATTGATTGGACCGAGATTCAAGGACGGCCCACCCAAGGAACACCCGAGGTTAGCGCTAAGGGCTCGAGATCAACTGGAAGTATGGCTCCTGAGACCACTCAGGAAACTGGGTCAGCGAATAATTCCTCGACCGAAGTCAGTTCGATTAGGTCAGCGGCTCATCGTACCTCCGGTATCGAAACGAACCGGGACAATTCCCAGATTGAAATCAAGGATCCGGAGTCTGCCATCTCCCGTCCGATACCACTAGATCAAGGCACAGCGGATCATGAGGTTCTTTTACGGACAGTGAGCGATAGCCCGAAGGTTATCTTCCCCACTCGGACTATTGAGCCGGATCCGTTAAATCAACGTGTAGAGACTGAACCAATAACACCCACGAGGGTTGAAGTGGCCGGGGGAGAAGCTGCTCTCAATAGCTCAAGTTCCACATCAACACAATTGACCGTGCAGGAATCCCGGGTCCTCGATCAGGTAGTCCAAGCGGTCCAGGCGCGGAAAACCGCTACTGGTCAGGAAATACGGGTCCGTTTAGTACCAGACAATCTGGGCGAGGTTCACCTCAAGGTGAATATGACATCGGAAGGCGTGATGGCTGAGTTGAGCGCGAATCGCTTGGCCACCCAGGAAGTGCTCACAAAGCATGCCCAGCAAATCCAGGGCATGCTTGTTGATTCTGGTCTCCGTGTCGACCAGGTGGTTGTGAAGGCGGGTGTGATGGATTCCTCCCCGGATTTCAAGGGAAATGGCTCTCCACGTGATTCCTTTCCGCAGGAGCAAGACCGGTCCAATGCGTCTTTCTCTCATAATCGCGGATCGAGGGATCAGTGGCAAAGGAACCAGAACCCCTTCGAAGAGAAGCAACTTAAAGGTTGGGAAACCTACGCCTGAGCACGAGGACACCATGAGTGGAGGTAGAAGGAAATGACAGAAGTAAGTTCAATCGGTAAAACACTTAGTAACTTGGTCTCGACACAAACCAGCAGCACCAATACGAGAACCCCATCTGCTGATATCGACAAGGATGGATTTCTTCAGCTTCTGGTCGCGCAGCTCCAGAACCAAGACCCGCTGGAACCGCTCTCCAACGAGGAGTATGTCCAACAGCTGACTTCGTTCAGCTCTCTGGAGCAGCTTCAAAACATCAGTGGGCAACTGGACGGGCTTGAATCCCTATCCGATATTTCCAGCCTGCTCTCACTGAGTCTCGCGCTTCAACAAACCAACGTGAATGCCTCGGCAGTGGGACTGATCGGCAAGGAGGTGAAGTCAGTTTCCAACACCATCTACCTGGGCGGAGATGATACTGCCGATATTGTCTTCGATTTGCCCGAAACCGGTTCTGATAATGTCACGATCAAGCTCACCACTTCATCCGGGACCACTCTTAAGGAGATCAGCTTCGATCCCGATTCGCCGCCTGAGGGAATCACGGTTGTGGATGGCAAGGTAACCGTGGATGTCGAGAAGATCCTGGAGGGGGAGGATTCGATTCCCGAGGGGAAGGCCACCATCTCTGTCACCTCCACCTATGGGTCGAACACAACCACCTTGGAGACATCCATCCTGGGTATCGTGAATGGCATCGATTTCAGTGATGAGGCCACGCTCCTGACCGTGGATGGAACACCCATCAACATCGCCTATGTCACAGCGGTTAATAACCCGAGTTAAACGGGTCAGATATATAGAAACCAAGAGAACGAATCTAGGACATCGAGACGAGGAGGTTTAGTAAAATGACAGTCAGATCCATGTACTCAGGAGTATCGGGCCTTAAGGCTCAAGCCAACGCCATCGACACGATTGGTAACAACATCGCCAATGTCAACACGGTGGGTTTCCGCCGGGCACGGTTGACCACAGCGGACCTGTTCAGCCAAACTCTCTCCGGCGCCACAGGTGCCACTGCGACCAAGGGGGGTGTGAATCCCGTCCAGGTGGGTTTGGGTGTCAAAACGGATACGATCGACACCATCTTCACCCAAGGAAACTCCCAACAGACCGAGAGACTTCTCGATCTCACCATCAATGGAGGCGGTTTCTTCCAACTCGCGGATGGTGAGGGGAGGTCCTATTTCACCCGGGCTGGGAATTTCAGCTTGGATGAAATGGGGTATGTAACCAAAGCGAGCACAGGGCTCCGCCTGATCGGACAGATCGCCGATGCACAAGGAAATATCGATACCTCGAAGCCGCCACAGGCGGTAAAAATTGACTATAACACTCTTTCAGATGCCGTCCCCACTGGTAACGCGGTCCTGGGGGGAAATCTGAGTACCGCCTCGGCGCCGGTGGCAGCCACATCGTTGAATACTCTGGTTACCTTGTTTAATGAAGATGGCCAGCCCCTTGGACTGAATGCTGGAGACACCATCCGGATCATCGGTGGAACCTATGATACCGTTCCCCCTGGAACCACGGTCACCATTCCATCGACTGATATCCTCACCATCACGCCGGATACGACACTTGGTGAGCTGGCAAGTAATCTAAGGACTCAATTGCGCGCCTTGACCGGAAGCACCACTTTGGATGTTTCCGTGGATACCAGCGGCGCCATCCGGATTGAGACCGGCGCTGAAACGCTAAGCAATCTCTCGGTCAGCGCATACGATGTGAATGGGAATGAGAAGACAGAGATCCGTGCGATCTTCACCGATGATGAGATCGATGGAAACATTGATCTGTTGGCCAACTCCGCGATCCTCACGGGTGTCTTCCGTCAGGCTGATGCCACCAGTTCCACCGAGGTTTTCGACTCGCAAGGCAACTCCCGCACCGTGGTCACCACCTTTGCACGTGATACGCGCAATGTTCCGGCCGCATCCGAAACTCTCCTGACCAGCATCTATGACGATGGAGACCGCGCAGCGAGTTTGACCGCCGGAACCACCAGTATCGTGATAGCCGCTGGATCCACGATAGGGGCGACTACCACAGCCACGGATACCGCTGTATTGGCGGTCGGCGCAACTTCGACCATGGAAGACTTGAGGGCGGCGCTTCAAACCCAGTTGAATACGATCGCCGGAACCACTGATATCACGGTTGGACTCACCTCTGATGGTTCCTTCAGTATCAGTTCTCCAACCGTGAACATCACTGATCTTCGTATCCACACGGATGAGGATGCCGTGAATGGTGGTAACGCCAGTAGCGCGGGTGTCATTACACGGCTCTTCAACAACAAGAATTTCGGAATCGATTCGGCTACCCAGGGTATGGATGTGACCGCGGGCACCACGGCTGAGACCAACACCTTCCACACCGCGAATAGCCTGCTGAACAGCTGGACCTACCAGGTTGTGGTTCCTCATGCCATCAGCCAGCCACCGAGCGCGACCACGGGTCACTTGGTCTTCCTCGCGAATGGCAATTTCCAGAATTATGGAACCGACAGCTCCGGGAGCATCATCGTCTCAGCTCCCATTGTGCAGTTCGATCCCGATGGAACTGATCCGCAAAACGGCGGTGTTGATTCACTGACTATCCAGTTCGATTTCAGCGACCTAACCCAGAATGCCTCCTCGACCACTGCCGCGATCATCTCGCAGGATGGAAGTCCGGTTGGGCAGTTGGAGTCCATTGATATCGGCAGCGATGGTGTCGTGACCGGGGTGTTCTCCAATGGCACCACCCGCGCGCTAGCCCAGATTCTTTTGGCGACCTTCTCGAACGAGGGTGGGTTGCTTCGTACCGGAGATAATCTCTTCACGGAATCGAGCAACTCAGGGGAAGCAGTCCTCGGCACCGCCGGCACCCTTTCCCGTGGCGATCTGGTATCTGGTGAGCTGGAGCTGTCAAATGTGGATATCTCGGATGAATTCGTGAGTCTCATCATCGCCCAGCGAGCCTTCCAAGCCAATGCCCGTGTGATCACCACTGGTGATACAATTCTTCAGGAACTCGTGAACCTTGTAAGATAAGTTGCGGAATGGTCTAGGTTGCGATTGTTTAGTCCACAGGCCCCAGAGAGCCACTCTCTGGGGCCTGATGCTTTGTACGCCACCGAGCATGCCTGATCCTAGCGATCCCGCCAAGCCTCTCGGCTACGACTCCTGTATTCGCCCCAACTTGGCAGGAGCCCATGGGATACTGCAGGGTGCCATCCGAGTGGCCACGGGTAGGGATGGAATCCAAACCGGGATTTTGAAGACTTCGTTGGAATAATGGATCGAGCCGGACGGTCCACACGAATTGTCAGCAGGTTGGATCCACCCTTGGCGAGATGGAGGTTGGCGAGGTTCGTGGAGCCACCCGGTATTTTTACCTCCACCACATAATCACCATAAAAGCCTCGGAACCCCGCCTTTCCATTCTCCCCGCTCCGGATCACCTGATGAGTCCACCATGTATGCTTAATGAGTTTTTCGAGAGTTTTATAAGCTGGTTTGGGCTCGAGATTCTTGTCCAGCAGTCCGGCGGGAGCCTGCATCCAGGAATTGTGATCCGAGATGTCCCACCAGGTAATCGCCTCAACCGAGGGATGCGAAAATAGGATCGTGTAGAACTGCTTGACCGCTTCGGCCTGGAATGCTTCCCCCTCGGGAGTACTCGGCCAATCTCCTTCCTTCTTGGCCAGATCAAAACCTTTCTTTCCAGATATAATTGTTGTTTCGGTGAAGTGCAGGGGAGCACCCAAGCGTGCGAAACGCTGTAGAGTCTCCCAAGTTTGAGCCACTGGCCATACCCCTTCGTTGTGCATGTGGCTTTGGATACCAATGACGTCATAAAGGGGCCGGCCCGTTTCATCAACCAACTGGCGGATCACATCCACATAGTCTTCTCCGGTACGGTAATCATTGATGAGCAGTCTTGCATTGGGATTGGCTTTCCTGGCCCTCTCGAAACACTCTTTTGTGAATCCGATACGTCCCATCGAACGCCACACACCACTCAGCTTGGGTGACCGCGCCAGGCACTCCTCTCGATCGAAGGTGGTGGCCTCATTGACCACATCCCATGTATCAATCAGGCCGGCATACCCCTTCATGCAGTCCTCGATGCGTTGCATTTGAAGGGCCTTCACTTCCTCCGTGGAGGCCGGAAGCCAGGCCGGTTCGGAATAATTCCATGCTAAAGGATGACCTTTTAACTGGATGTCTCTCTCCCGGCACCAACCGGCAACCTCACGGATTTTATCTTCCTTGGTCTGGCCGCGTTCGCGTTCATAACTCCACCAGTAAAAAGGCAAGGTGGCGTAATTGAGCAAGTTGCTGAACCGGTTCCTGAGCAATTCTTCTTCTTGAGGACCAAGCTTACCCGACAGAAAGTTGTTAGAACCGAAGAGAAAGTCATGATGAGTTTGCTCGATTTTCACACGTGCGCCGGAAACAGGCTTGCCATCCTGGTCCACTACGGTGATAACCGCGTCTCCCTTACGGTGTTTCTCGATCCGGTCTCTTGCGCCTTTGAGAATCTCCTCCTCTGGGAGTAAGGGGATCATCTCTACCTGAAGCGACTCGATCGTTGCTGGCATGTCACCGTGGTTCTCGATAATGAAGATGTTATGACCCTTCGAGAGCGCTTCAGAGGGGACCTCGTAAACTCCCTTTCCCAAGGACCATGGGCATTCCTGGCCTTGGAGGGAGATTTCCAAACATTGTGACTGCTCCGGGGCATCGCTGAGACCAAGCCGCAACAACACCAAGGTGGGATCAATTTTAGGTGCGATGTAAACCATGAATTCGATGGATTCCGAGGCGGCCAATGTCCGGGGCAACTGGGCGGGAATTGGCTTACCTGGGATAGAAATGTCCGTGTATGTCAGGACATGAGTCCGGTACTGTGTCAAGAGTGTGGGAAGCGAATCGAGCTCGTTCAGCAGCTCCTTCGAGGCTTTTGGGACATCGAAAGGGTTGAAGAGATAGATCCCCGCCGAGCCACGCGCCAGAGCCGAGGCAGCGGCTCCACGGAGAGTGTCATCCGTATTCGGGTAGGCCTTAGCGAACGGGTGAGGACGGACCAATGCCTCCAAACCCGCCGTGACCTCTACGCCGGTGCCTTTCACCAGCGAACGCCACTCCTCGACCGGGATGTCAAAGTCTGTTGTGGCCCAGAAGGGACACACGATCAGGTGGTCGATGAGGCCTTGTTTCGCCCAGGTCACCGCATCCAATCCAGTCCCCATGGAGACCTCCGGACGGGCGGGGACACGTACCGCCAGCTGGATCGGATGTCTCCACTGTTTTTCCGCCTGTTCAACCTCCTTGCGGACCTCGGCCACCCAAGCAGTCAGGACCTTGCCTTGTTCGATCTCTTCTCCCTCCCTGAAATGGAGAGGGAAACGGTTCCAGTCGAGCTCTAGGCCATCCATGTCGTACCGGTCAAGGACTTCCCGGACAAGCGCCATGGCGTGGTCCCGTACCGCCTGTTTCCCATAGTCGAAACACCGGTCATTCCAGGCGTTGAAGCGGTCTGGGTATCGCCAAAGTTCGTGGTGCTCCATCCAGAAACGGCTGTGCAGGGGAGACCGCGCGAGCTGCGCATCATGGACATCGTTCATGCGGATGCTGATCCAGGGACTGATGCCGTGTTTCCTGGACCGTTCGATCATTCGGCCATTCGGGTCCACTCCCGCCTTATAGAGCACGTTCATATTCGCGACCCATTGGTGGTAAGTTCCACGATCCCGCAGGGGAACATCTCCGTAAAAGGGGTGATTGATATCCGCGGAGGGATCGAATCCATCCCAGTAGGGTTCCCAGGCTGTGGAATCGAAGTTGGTTCTCTTGGCGCAGCAACAGATGACAAGAACCTTGACATGGGTTCCCGCGAGCTCATCCACGAGCTGATCGAGATGGGTCTGAGTCAATTCTCCTGGCGGGGCCAGCATAAAGCGGTGAGTATCATCCTCATTGTAGAAGATGCCTTGAGGCGTTACTGCTGATCCAGCGGGGGGCTGGCAGAGCATAGCCATAGCCATGAGGAACGTTCTGACTTGCATAATAAGACCTCCAACAACCAGAATCCGCTGTTAGCCGGGGGCGAAGAACGCCTTTCCCGGATGTGTTCACCCCACCGAGGCTCCCGTTGCGATCCCCTCTCCCTCCACCGTGATCAAGCGCAAGCGCTCCCCATCCCGCGCCGCCAGGAGCATTCCCTTGGATTCGAGGCCACGTATTTTGGCGGGTTGGAGGTTGGCCACCACAATGATCTGTTTTCCGATCATCTCCTCGGGAGTGTAAAACTGCGCCACCCCGGCCACGATTTGACGGACCTCTGTGCCGATCTCAATCTTCAAACGGAGCAGCTTATCCGCCTTGGGGACCTTCTCAGCTTCCAGCACTTTCGCCACTCGTAAGTCGGTCCGCTTGAACTCATCGATCGAAATCAGATCCATCTCTGCCGCTTGGGAGGCAGATTCCACTCCTGGTGGGGTGACAGCGAGCTTCTTCTGAATCCCGGCCCAGTCGATACGCGGGAAAAGCGGATCACCTCCAGGTACAGGTTGACCGGCACGTGGCTCATCCAGGCAGAGACCCGTGAGACATACTCCCTTTTCCGGGATGGGAGTTCCGATCTGCCTGAGCAGTTCCTCCATTTTGGAGGGCATGACGGGGTGGAGCAGGATAGCCGCGCAACGTAGACACCGAAGAGACAAGGCCAGGCAGGTTCCAGCGGAGTCAATACCCCCCTCTTTCACTTTTGCCCAGGGTTCACATGCCGCGATATAGGCATTGGTGGCACGTACCAGAGCGATTACCTGATCCACGGCCACGTTGGTTTTCAAACCGGTGACCAGCTGGCGAACCTCATCGATCAGCGCGCTCGCCTGCTCAGCCAACCGCTTTTCTGGACTCCCCAGAATCGACGGCACCATTTCGGGAGCCTTTGATCCAAAGTATTGTTTAATCAACTTGGTGACACGGCTGACCAGGTTTCCCAAGTCATTGGCCAGATCACTATTCAGGCGTTGGACAATCATCTCCTCGGAGTAATCTTGGTCCATCCCCACGGTCATCTCACGGATCAGGTAGTAGCGCATGGGATCAACACCATACTCGGTGACAAGTTCCCGGATGTGCCTGACTGGAGCCTGCGCCGCCAATGCCTTGGTGACAGTCTTGGACTCCTTCTGTCCGCCACGGGTCCACCATCCATGCGCGAGGATCCGTCCTGGCAAACCGACCTCCGCCGCATGAAGGAAAACCGGCCAGAAGAACCCATGCTGTTTGAGTATGTCCTTCCCAATGAGATGCAGGGAATAAGGCCACCACTTTTCGAACTCGGGAGAATCCGGCCAACCGACTCCCGTAAGGTAGTTGATCAGCGCGTCGATCCAGACATAAGTCACATAGTCTGAGTCGAAGGGCAGCTCGATTCCCCAACCTAAACGTGATTTGGGACGCGAGATGCACAGATCACCCACTGGTTGACGCAACAGCCCGATGACCTCATTCCGGCGGGACTCCGGCAGGATGAAATTGGGATTCTCCTCGCTGAGGTAAGTGAGAAGCCAGTCCTGGTACTTGGAAAGCCTCAGAAAATAGTTTTCCTCTGAAACGAAGATGATTTTCCCAGATTCTTTGCCCTCTTCTGTAACATCGCTCTCGGAAATAAACATCTCATCCGAGACATTGTACCAGCCTGAGTAGGTGTGCTTATAAATGTCCCCCTTGTCATAGAGCCTTTGGAGCAGTGCCTGGACTGTCTTCTCATGGTCCAGATCCGTGGTCCGGATGAAGCAATCGTATTGGATTCCCAAGCATGCCCACATCTCCTTAAAGCGTTGGGCGTACTCATCGCATTGTTGTTGGGGGGGGACTCCCCGAGCCGCCGCGGCCTGTTGGACCTTCTGCCCATGCTCGTCGGTCCCCGTTTGAAAACGGACCTCATATCCGAACATGCGGTGATAACGTGCCAAAACATCGGCCAAGATGGTGGTATAGCAGTGGCCGATATGGGGGTCATCGTTCACATAATAGATAGGAGTGGTGACATAGAAACGATTTTCTGACATAGGATTCAACTCCAAGGAGGCATAAATTGGAAATACGTTAGCGGGATTGTGTGAAATCAGAAGAGGGCACTGGAAAGATCACCTCGATCTTCGTCCCCTCTCCCATCTGGGAAGAAACCTCGATTCGTGCCCCATGGGCCTCAGCAATCCTCCGGCAAATGGAAAGACCAAGCCCCAAACCCTCTCGGCGTCCCCCACCCGTTACAATTCCCCGGAAACCACGATCAAAGATATGAGGCAGATCATCGGGTGGGATCCCCATGCCGGTGTCCCCAACCTGAACTACTATCGCCTCCCCAGTGTTCTTTCCATGAACCGTCACTTTTCCACCCGAGGAGGTGTACTTGATCGCATTGGAGAGGAGATTATCGATCAGTGACCCGATGAGTAGTTCAGATCCTTGGATCGGGAATCTGGTGCCTTCCCAGGTGGATTCGAGATGAATCCCGGCATCATGCGCGCTCAAGGAATACAGTTGTAACGACCTTTCGGCGATTTCCCGAAGATCGAACACCTCTGTTGAGGAGAACTGGATTCCGCTCTCGCATACGGCGTGCGACAGGTTATCCACCATCAACATGAGCCGGTGAGCGTTCTTAAGGATGATTTGAAGGGATTCTTCCTGGCTGGGGGTGATCGATCCACCTCTCCCATCCAAAAGGTGATTCACATAACCCACCAGGTTGTTCAAGACCGACCGGAAATCATGGTGAAAGCCGGTGATTACATCCGTGAGAGAAAAGCGCTCGTTCATTACCAAGTCTTTGTAAAGGGATCCCCGGCACGAGCGCGGTTTAAAGTGGTGTCATGGGTCCATTTAGTGGGCAATCCATCCTGCAATACTTTTACTGACATTCCACTACAGTGACGAGCAATAGATTCAAAAACCTTATGGCCGATTAGAAGATTGCCGATCCGGTTGGCGTGAACACCATCGTAATGGATCAACCAATCCGGCCCGGCCTCGGCCGCCCAGATGTCCGCAAGGATGCAGTCGAACTCCACAGCCAATCCACGGATGCACTCATTATACTGAAGGGTGAGCTCGACACTCCCTTTGTTGTATGGAGCCCAACTCCTCCAGCCTGTCATATAGTAGACTGTGGTCAATACGGTGACTGGATCACAGGCTGTTTTGACCTCACGGATAATTGTAGCCATGTCCTCACGGAAATCCGCAAGCGGCATTCCAGCGCGCATGTCATTAAGACCATAAGCGAGAATGAAGAGATCAGGTTTCAAGTCAATGACATCAGTTTTGTAACGTTCCAGGGCACACGGTTTGCGTGAATCCGGATAACCGGGACTGCGGGGGGAAATGGCATTGGCCCCAATGCCTTTATTGTGATACTCGATGGGGCCTCCCTGGACTTCGCCGATCAACCTAGCTACGATATCCGCATATCGTTCCTCCCCCTCCAACAACCAGGGCCCCCCTTCAACCGTGCTTTCTCCTAGGATGACCATTCTTTGGAAAGGTGTTTTCCTATAATCTTTCGGTTTTTCCATGTCAAAACTCTCTGGGCCAGGTCAAATGGGAGTGTCCCCTTTCGGGTTGACTTTTTTTGGATGTTACCACGGCTGAAGTCTTGGGAAGGAGAAGGAAGCTCGATTCAAATAAAAACATCGGTAAGGACGAATGCCTGGAGCTCCCTACTCTTACAAAGAGATTCACGAACCGGGGTGACATCCTCCTTTCTGGCCCTTAGTAAAGCGTTAAAATTGAATACTTCCTGTTGTTACCGCTGTGGGGGTATGATATATGTTGTGGGTGGCGCGGTGAAGTCGTCACACCGGCGATCCGTTCTTGAATTGGAGGAACTGGAAAATGATTTTCAGCACCAAGAAGTCCCTGAGAATCCGATCGATTAAAGGATTTACGCTCATCGAGCTCCTCATTGTCATCGCCATCATCCTTATCTTGATTGCCATTGCTCTTCCCAATTTCTTGGAGGCACAGATCCGCGCGAAAGTTGCCCGTGCCAAGGGCGAGATCCGTGGGCTTGCCACCGCGATGAACACCTATTTCCTGGACTTCAACATCTATCCCTGTGAGACCGAAGCGGATATGTACGCTACCCGGTGGACAACACGCTATAATCGGGGTCATCTTTGGCTAACCTCTCCTATTAAATACATTTCCAGTGTGCCCGCTGATCCATTCGCGTCCATGGCTCATGTGGATACCCAGAATTATGGTGGTTCCAGGATCCAGACTTACGAAACCGGTGGCATTGAACCGAGTCCGCTTAATCACCCCATGGGCAAAAAATGCAACACCTGTATGCTCACTTGGGCCATGTGGAGCAAGGGCCCAAGTGCCGAATTGGAGGGAGGACAGGTTGTTTCGGGCGATGATGCGCATATTGGAGGCAGGGATATCCGCAATTATAGCCCCACGAATGGGACCACCAGCCGTGGGCCTATTCTCACGTGGGGGGGAGACCCCCTGTGGATAGGATATCCTCGTAGCCAAGCCAGCATGAAGGATGTTCACACCCTCGTGCGCATCCCACTCTATGTGGATGGAGAGTACTATTCGAAGAAATTGCCACCGCTGCTAAGATAACATCTCTTTTCCATGGTTTTTTCTGTCTAGGCCCTGCCTTTGGGAAGTAAAGGTGGGGGTTGGTTTACTCTCATCTCCAGTTGATGGGGTAAGGCGCTTCTTGTTTCTGTCAGGGTAATCCGGTAAACTCCCCGGCGTTTGTGCTCAAAGCGGAGGGGCGTGTCCTTGTTCGCAAATCGTCCCCTGTATATAGGCGATATGGAGATTCAGGAGGAAACACATGGCCAACAAGTATGTCTATAAGTTCGGTGGCGGCAAGGCCGATGGCACCGGCGAAATGAAGAACCTGCTCGGTGGTAAAGGCGCGAACCTCGCCGAGATGAGTGGTCTGGGCATCCCAGTTCCACCCGGGTTCACCATCACCACTGAAGTTTGCACTTACTTCAATGAACACAACAGGAAGTACCCAACCGAACTGGATGGCCAGGTCCGCCAATCCCTTGCGTTGGTGGAGAAGCTGATGGGACGTAAATTCGGCGATCCCATGAAGCCGCTGTTAGTGTCAGTTCGTTCCGGAGCACGTCAATCCATGCCTGGAATGATGGAGACCGTTCTGAATGTCGGTCTCACCGAGTCCACTCTGCAGGGCTTGATCAAGGAGACCAAGGACCCGCGTTTTGTCTATGACTCATATCGCCGTCTCATCATGATGTACTCTGACGTGGTCATGGAGAAGGCCGCCGGAGTTGAGGTTGCCGAGGGCAAAGGCATCCGTCTCCAGCTCGAGCACATCATGGAAGCCTGCAAGCACGCCAAAGGAGTGACCCTGGATACGGAATTGGATGCTGAAGACCTCAAGGAACTCGCCACCCAGTTCAAAGCGAAGGTCAAGGAAGTGCTGGGTAAGCCCTTTCCGGATGATCCCATGGAGCAGCTGTGGGGCGGAATCGGCGCCGTGTTCGCCTCCTGGAATGGACGCCGTGCGGTTGAGTACCGCCGCATCGAGAAGATCCCCTCACACTGGGGAACCGCGGTCAATGTGCAAGCCATGGTCTTCGGGAACATGGGCGATGACTGCGCCACCGGCGTTGCTTTTACACGTAACCCGGCTACCGGAGAGAATGCCTTCTATGGGGAGTACCTGACCAACGCCCAGGGCGAGGATGTGGTGGCCGGAATCCGTACTCCCGCCCCGATCAATGAGGCCTCCAAGAATGATGTCAACAAGGTTAACAAGACCCTTGAGGAAGCCATGCCGGTGGCTTACAAACAGCTCCATGACATCCGCCTGAAGCTGGAAAACCACTTCAAAGACATGCAGGACATTGAGTTCACCATCCAGCAGGGCGTTTTGTGGATGCTCCAAACCCGTACTGGTAAGCGCACTGGCAACGCCGCCGTGCGCATGGCAGTCGAAATGGCGGATAGCGGATTGATTAACAAGAAGACCGCTGTCACGCGTGTGAAACCTGAGCAGCTGCTTGAACTGCTTCTGCCCATGCTCGATCCCAAGATGGAGGTGAGTACTCACTCCGTCGCCAAGGGTCTCCCGGCTGGTCCAGGTGGCGCGGTCGGTGAGATTGTCTTCACCGCCGATGAGGCCGCCGAGTTGGCCCAGGCGGGCCATAAGGTCCTTTTGGTCCGTGCCGAAACCTCACCAGAGGATGTCCATGGTATGCATGCCTCACAGGGCATCCTGACCTCCAAGGGCGGGATGACCTCCCATGCCGCTCTGGTGGCGCGCGGCTGGGGCAAGTGCTGCATCGTCGGATGTTCCGCTCTTCAGATCGATATTCATTCCAAGACCCTGCGTATCGGCGATAAGGTTTATAGACAGGGCGATGTCTTCTCCCTGAATGGAACCGCCGGCAAGGTCTACGATCATGCACTTCCGTTGGTGGCTCCCGACCTCGATCACAATGAGAACTATACGAAGCTGATGGGCTTCGCCGACACCTTCCGTAAGATTGGAATCCGCACCAATGCCGATACTCCGGAGGACGCCGCCCGGGCGCGCAAGTTCGGCGCCGAGGGTATTGGCCTCTTCCGTATCGAGCATATGTTCTATGGCGAAGGCTCCGATCAAGCGCTCTTCCTTCTGCGCAAGATGATCATGTCCAAGACCCTGAAGGAAAGAACCGATGCTCTCAATGAACTCTTCCCATACATGAAAGAAGATATCAAAAAGACACTCTCGGTAATGGATGGTCTCCATGTCACCATCCGTACGCTCGATCCACCGCTGCATGAGTTTGTACCCAAATCCAAGGAGCGCCTGGAGGAACTCGCCTCATCGTTGTCCATCAACATGCAGGATCTTGCCAAGCGCGCCGAGAGCCTCCACGAGAACAATCCCATGATGGGGCATCGTGGTGTGCGTCTTGGCATCACCTATCCCGAGGTCACCGAGATGCAGGTCCGTGCCATCCTCGAGGCTACCGGTGAACTCCTTCAGCAGAACATCAAGGCCATGCCGGAAATCATGATCCCGGTAACCTGCACCTCCGCTGAACTCGCGCATCAGCGTGTCCTGGTGGACAAGGTGCACAAGGAGGTATGTGAGAAGCTGGGTCTCAAGAAGATCCCCTTCCTGTTCGGCACCATGATTGAGATCCCGCGCGCCGCGCTGACCTCTGATAAGATGGCCGAGCTGGCCGAGTTTTTCTCCTTCGGCACCAACGACCTGACCCAGATGACTTTCGGGTTCTCGCGCGATGATATCGGGGGGTTCTTGCCGGAGTATCTTGACAAGAAAGTCCTCCCAGATGATCCCTTCGCCACCATTGATACCGAGGCTGTTGGGGAGCTCGTCAAGATCAGCATCGAGCGTGGACGCGCCACCCGTCCCGACTTGAAGATCGGGATTTGTGGGGAGCATGGCGGCGATCCAGCCTCGGTTCGCTTCTGCCACTTCGCTGGGTTGAACTATGTCAGCTGCTCGCCTTTCCGTGTTCCCATCTCGCGTTATGCGGCTGCTCTCGCGGCGATTGAGGAGGAGAAGATGAAGGCAGCAGCGGCTCCCGCCAAGGCCGTCAAAAAAGCAGTCAAAAAGGTTGCCCCCAAGGCAGCTGTTATGAAAGCGGCTCCCGCTAAAGCAGCACCGAAGGCAGTGGCCAAGAAGGCTGCTGTAAAGGCAGCTCCGAAAAAGGTGGTCAAAAAGGCCACAGTTAAAGCAGCTCCCAAGAAAACAATGGTCAAAAAGGCCGTGACTAAGAAGGCTGTTGCTAAGAAAGTCACGCCGAAGGCTGCTCCCAAGGCAGTCAAGAAAGTGGTTAAGAAAGCCGCCAAGAGAGCCCGCCGATAAAGTGGGATGAACTAAGTCCAAGTCATTACCCTCCCGTGACTCATCTGGGAGGGTGGTGTTGGAGTACTTCCCCCTCGCACAAGGCGAAGAACCTTGGGCGGGGGGGTTTCTCATTATGGGTTCCGGCGGATTCTCAGAGTGATAGAATCTCAAAAAGCTTGTTCTTTACCGTGGCCGCCAAGAACCCCTATGGTTAAGGATTTCGAAGTTTTTAAAACACGTCTGCTCGATCTTGGATCGTTGCCATCGGTTCCCACGATCCTGACGGAATTGCTGCGTTGTATCCGGGATGAGTCCACCACGACTGATGAGATCGCTCATTTGGTAGGACAGGATGCCGGTTTGACCGCGCGTTTACTCAAGCTCGCAAACTCCTCCGCGATGGGTGTACGTGTCCAGGTTACTTCGATTAACCGTGCCGTGGCACTTCTTGGAAGAAGCCAGGTGGCGCAAATCTGTCTGGGAGATGGAGTCTGGTCGAGCCTGAAACCATTGGCCGCCAAAGCCCGTTTCAATCTGGAAGCTTTCGAGCTTCACAGCCTGGTGGGAGCGGAGGCTGCACAAGCCCTGGCCCAACGTTCCAAGGCGGTGGATGCGGATGAGGTTTATGCCGCCGCGCTCTTACATGACATCGGAAAATTTCTCCTTCTGGCCATCGACCGTGAGGCCTATGCGGAAACTCTCCTTGAGGCGAGGACCTCCGGACGCGATCTGGAGGGACTCGAGGAGGAAAAACTTGGTTGGACTCATTCGCAGGTGGGCGGCTGGCTTGCTCAGGAGTGGAAACTGCCGCTGGTGATCCGCGAGGTTGCCACTTGGCATCATCACGCCGCCGATGTCCAGGATGAATCCTTCGGTCCCATGGTGGCTCTTGTGGCTGTTACCAACAACCTTATGAAGCTGCTCAAAGTCGGGGACTCTGGAAATTCCTTTGTCCAACCGATTGGGACCCTTCTCGGACGGTTGAATCTGAATCCGCAGGATCTTCAAGATATTGCTCAACGATTAACGGGGTAAAACGGTGCGGATAAAATTACTTACCAGCCTGGCCATTCTTTTCTCTGTTATACTCCTGCATGGTTGTGGAACCCCTGAACCACCCCCACCGCCTTCCTCTTGTATCGAGCCTGATCCTGGAATGCAAGCGCTTTTCCTCGATGCATCGCGGGACAATGCAGCGTTCCAAGCCCTTTCCGAGAGTGCGCGCGCGGACCGGATAAAGGGGGTTCAGCAATCGTTTGTGTTTGTGTCTTCCACCACCAATGAGAATCGTTGGCAACTGGTTCTCAAACTGTATGAGGACCTTGCTTTGTCAAAGGATGAAATGTTGCAAGGCATCCTCCCTTGCCTGGAAAGTGGGGATGCCTCGATGGATGAACCACTTCGCACACTGGTGCTCCCCTTCCTTGTCTCCAGGATGGCTCCTGATAAGATGGATTTCTCCTTCTTGAAAGGATTTCTCGGTGAAAGACGCGAATCGGCGCCTTTGAAACTGGTGAAGATTCTTTACCAGGCCTCTCCTGGTTCATCTCTGGAACTCCTGGCCTCCATTTACATCGAGGATGCGACCGAGAGAGGCGCATTGCTTGCGAAGAAGGATCTGATTGGCGGAGACCGTCTGAACTTGTTGTTCGATCAAAATATCAAGCGCAGAATGACTGCACCGGGGGTCAAGGAAGCTCTCATTGAATTATGCTCAAGCCCGGAATGGTGGGTCAGGCTTTATGCTGCCGAGGTGGTTGGACACACTCGAGGGTTCTCTGATCCGGAAATCACCAGCCTTCTCGCGGAGGACTCTCACGAACTGGTCCGAGAGGCGATCGCTCTGCAAATGGAACGTAAGGGGAGAGGCTGATCCAGTTATATCCCGTTCTTGCGGATAATCTGGAAGAAGGCATCCTTCACAATCTCTCTGGTGGTGAAAGAAAGCTCATTCTGGGTGGCCATAATCTTTCCTAAATCCTGTGTGGCTCCTGTCCTGGTATCCCAGCGGGTGAGGTGGAAAGTTCCGGATCGGATATCGGGGATCCTAACCTCGATTTCCTGAAGGATCTCATCTGTGCTGGGTGGATTTGAAAGCGGTCCGTTGTATTTTCGGTCACGGATCCAGACGAGAATTTGGCTTTTCCCTTTCATTCCCATTACCAGTCCCCTGTCTGAGTAACCCTCCAGGACAAGTGATTTAAGATCTACCCAATCGTCTCCATTGTTTTCGAGAACTACTTCATGACGGCCTTCAGGAATCTGGAAGGAGTAGGAGAGCGGGATCCCAGTTTTCTCCCCTTGCTCATTGTTTTTGCCGGGAGGAAAGACTGCCTCAGCTACTTTTTTCCCATTCACGCTGACCAGAACATTCCCACCCCCTTTACTGGCTCCGTTCAAGTTCAGGACGGCCTGTATGGGGTGGCCGCATACCACGGAGAAACGGGGAACCACCCGCATCTCCGGTTTTCCAAGGCCTTGGAGGTAATGAGACATGCCCCCCATTGCTGGAGCGCCATGACAAGGATCCACGGGAATTGTTTCTACGACGGATTTCGCCCAGCCCATGCCTGGCGCGAGCACTAGATCCACCCCAATCCCGCCGCTGGATTTCCAGAAAAACGTACATGGCTCGAATTCCTCCAAGGCCCAGTCGATGCTGTCCACGACCTTGCGGACAGGGGCGAAGTGCGGATAGGCGTTGTATTGATTGACATTGATATCCCAATACCAACTCATGGCGGTCCCGGCCACTGGAGAGACAACCGAGGTCCAGAGCATATCATGCAGCGGGATGGCCTCCTCCGGATGCGGCCAGTTCACCTCGCTGATGCCAATCTCGCCGTGGAAAAAAGGTTTCCCGAAACGCCGCATGTCGATTGCCAGGCTGCGGATGCGGTCGATCAGGTTGGGAACATAATCATGCGCCTGGTTGTAATCGAACTCCGGCAATCCCCATGTGTCATCCTTCCAGGATCCTTTCTTGATGGCGCAGCCGCTGGTGGTGATGAGATGATCATAGGGATCCAACTCGCGGAGAAAACGGGCCATCTCCATATGCCAATCGAGGACAGCCTGTCTTTCTTCGGGATTGCCCTTGCGCAAAGCATCGGTGTTGTTGACTTCGTTCCAGAGCTCCCAACCGAAAAGATTCGGAGACCACCCCCAGCGCGCCACCAGGTAACGAAGACGGTCCTTGTAGCGGCGTTTCATCTCAGGATGAGTAAAAAAATCCTTGGGATCTTCGAGGAAACCGCCATTTTCTACATTGTAAGGATTGTCTTCCCAGTTTGCGTTCACTTCGGTGGAGTATTGACCGTGATGGTTGATCACCAACTGGATACGGATACCTTGCCCCGCCGCTTTGGCGAAGATGCCATCGATCCGGGCGGCATTCTCCAGGCTGTAGCCTTCCAAGCCCCGGTACACAGGGAAATGTTTTGCGGTCCATTCCAACTCCGTAAGCCCCCAATTGCACATCCACAGACGGATCCAGTTAGCTCCATTCGCGCCGAGTTTTTGGAGGTATGTCCCGAAATCCTCGCTGGAATGGATCCAGCCGAGATTTTCGCCGACTGGATAGAAAACCTTCCCTTCGCGAGTGGAGAAGTAGAAAGGATTCTTGGGGTGAATCCTGATCTGGCTGGAGGTTTCCGAATGCTTCGCCTCGAAGGAGCCTGAAGTGAACTCCTTGGCTGGTGATCCTTTCAAAGAAGTGGATACCCTGTATGTGTATTCTCCCGGATCGGGAGTGGAGAAACGCAAGCGCCAATCGTTTTCCGCGTGGTAGTAGCATGGGACTGTCCAAGATTGGTTTCCTGGACCTTTGATCTCCGCATCGACACGAATGTCCTGGCTGTCGAAGGGTTTCTCCCAACCCACAGGAACTGGCAACTGGATCTCCAGCATCTCGTTGCACCCAACCGTGGTTTGTGACTGACCAGGGGCTGGGATAATCATGGATGCAAAAAAGAAAAGGAGTAGTACAGAC
>CAZORO010000015.1:0-25982 GCA_964581845.1 uncultured bacterium | reverse complement strand
ACCCGATGATTTCAAATTCGGTCATTCGATCTATCGCAAGGGGAGAAATGCTGTTAAGTTTGAATCAGGCACAGGGCCAGAAAGGTAATCATAGACAAGCAGTTTTTCATTAGATTTAATACTTGCCATATACAGGAGGATGGAGGATGGGACCACTTCCAAGGCCCGGTTCCATTGAGGAGCAAGATCTCTTTGACACAATCAGTTCTTCTTTGTATTCTGATGCCCTTTCTGACATCCTTGATGAGATGGGTTTTCGTGAACAAGCTGTTACCCCCAGTTTGATGATCCGGCCAATCCATCCACATTCAGTGGTCGTGGGACGCGCCCTCACCCTCTTGAATGCTCACAATACACAGGAAGAGAATCCATACGAACTCGCCATCAGAGCAATGGATGGGATGAAGCCAGGAGATGTTCTTGTTGCTTCAGGGAAAGAACCTCTTGAAACCGGAATATTTGGTGAACTTTCAGCAACCCGTGTTTCCAAGGCGGGTGGGCGCGGCGCGGTGATCAATGGCTACTCGCGTGATGGCCGGAAAATTCTTGAGATGGGATTCCCACTCTTCTGCCGCGGCATTTCACCCATCGACACAACAGGCCGTGTCCGTGTTGTGGATATCAACTGTCCTTTATCCCTTGGTGACCGGACAGTCTTACCAGGGCAGATTCTATTCGCTGATCTGGATGGAATCATTCTGATTCCTATTGAGGCAGAGGCCAAAGCTTTGGAAAAGGCGATTGAACGAACCCATGTCGAGACAAAGGTTCGGATGGAGTTATGTAATGGCGCTTCGATGGAGGAGGTTTGGAATAAATATCACGTCCTATGACCCGTGGGATCACGGATTTATAGGAAGATAAATCTAGAGGTTAAGAAGGGGTTAAAAAATGAAATTATACACCACTCTGCGTAAAATATCTGCAACAGCAGGAACAATGTTGGGGATAGTTTTTCTGGCTTTCCTTTTTAGTTTTCAGGAGGCTCAATCCGGAAACTGCACAGTGGTTGTAGCCACAGCAGATTCCTCTGAAGCATCCAAGAAGATCGCTGATTTTGTAGCCGACGGTAATGGGGACCAGGAAGAGATCCATGCCGCTCTCAAGGCTCTTCCTGAAGCAGGGGGAACAATTCAGCTGATGGCGGGGACTTACGATATCCGTAAGGTCTCCGGAACCCTGGGGGGTATCACCATCAACCGCTCAAACGTGACTCTTGCTGGCGAGGGCTGGTGCACAAATTTACGGCTCTCTGCAGGACAGAACACCAATGTCATTCGAATCATTGGTCCGAATGTAGGAAACATCACGATACGTGACCTTTGTGTTGACCAGAACAGGGATGAAAACCCCTACGGTGAGGGAGATCGGAATGTCTCTCATGCACGCTTTGAATTCTGCGGTATCAAGGCTTTCTGCCGTGAACCCGGTGGATCTGGCACTGAACCAACACACGACATCACGATTGAGAAATGCCGTGTCGTAAATTCACGCAGACTGGGTATCATGCTTGAGGGGCCAAACATGCGTGTCTTGAACAACCTCTTGGGAAATGCACTCTCGGATTCTGTCGAGATCCTCACCGGTCCGGGATTCATTATGGGAAATTATGTCGAGATCACGGGGAAGACACACGTGGGGATTGGTTCCGACCGTGGTAACTCAATCATTATGGCTAATAATATCATTCATGTCAAGGAAACCGGTGATATAGATATCGGATTCCGGTCCTGGTCCGGATCAGAAAGGCATGTTATTTCAGGGAATATCATCCAAGTAGATAAAGGTGGAAAGATGGGTGCCGCGATGGAGGTACGCGGTTTTGGAGCAGCTGTCACTGGAAATTCTGTAGGATGGCGTGATTCTGATAACCGGTTGCCTTTCAAGCTGACTGGCGCTGGTACGATAGTTTCCGGCAACTACTTCGAGAATGTCACGCTGGTGGTTGAGGATGAAACTAGTACGGACAGGCAAACAATAATCACAAATAACTTAATGGAAAATTCGGTTATCGATCATCGAAAGGGGAACCTGAAACAAGAGTGACCGGCCCGGATTATCGCAGTGGTGTTCCACTATTTTATGAGTTTCCACATAACCATGCGTGGTCTGGCCTCTATTCATAACCTCTGGGGTGTAGAAGGAGTGCTGTGATGAAATTAAAGGTGGCGATTGCCGGGATGGGCATCATGGGAACTCAGGTTGCCCGAGTGCTTGAAAGGAATGCCGTAATCCATTTAGCCGCCATTTCTGATATCAGCCAGGAACGACGCGAGAAAGCTAAAAACGATTTCGGATTGTCATCCATCTACACGGATTACTTGGAAATGTTAGACAAGGAGAAACCTGAGGCTGTCTTCATCGCAACACCTGATTGGGCACATTTTGAACCGGTCATGGCATGCCTGGAAAGAGGCATCCATGTCCATGTCGAGAAACCGATGACCACCATTGAAAGCCAATCCGCGCTGATTGTCCAGAAGGTTGCTGAGAAGGGACTTAAACTACAGGTTTCTTATAATCATCGCTGGCTTGCGCCTTACCATCTCGTGAGAGAAAAGATCGTCAACGGTGAAATAGGCCGTCCTTTAATCGGTTATGCGAGGAAGAACAATCCAATCTCTGTTCCCACCAAGATGCTCGCCAGCTGGGCTCGAGATAGTTCGCCGATGTGGTTTCAGACCTCCCACGATATCGATCTCATGTGCTGGTGGTTTGATGATACACCCGTGACTGTCACCTGTCATGGTGTAAAACATGTCCTCAAGGAAAGGTATGGGTGGAATACCTGGGATGGTCTACAGGGTTTGATACGGTTTTCAAAGGGAGGTATCGCATCCTTCGAGGCGGCTTGGATATATCCAGAATCTCATCCCTCCATGCCGGATTCCTTCATGTCTCTGACCGGGGAGAAGGGACATTTTCAGATAGACCGTAAAAGCGAAGCCATTGAGATGAGCTGCGAGGGAAAATTCACCTGGCCCAGGTCATTCCTCAACTACAAAGTTTTCGACCAATGGGTAGGGGCGTTTCCCTCCTGTATCAACAGTTTCATTAGCGCAATTATTGAGGACCGCAAACCCTATGTCAACGAAGTCGATGGGTGGCGAGTGACTGCCACTCTAGAGGCCCTACATCAATCGGCGGAGACTGGAGAAACAGTTCAGGTGCCAAAACTAACAGTGTAAATCTCCATGTGCTTCCATTGAACCCGGTGTAGCTGGTCCTTTATGATCTGGCGTTAATACAATTTCCAAGAACGTACTTGGCTTTCGGGTTCTGGCGTCGAAGGTATTTGCGTTACGAGTAAAGCGCTCTCCATCGGACCTGGAGAAGGCCAATAGTGGAAGTAAAAATCTCCGATCCGGTTGTACACTTCGGGATCAAACTGGGATAAGCGAAGGAAGGGGGCCATTCCCGGAATCCTTGAGATGAGCGAAGTGATGGGGTTTCCCACAAGGTCGGGAAAAATGACACCGTTGTTAAGACGGGCGAAACCCAACGAGACGGTTTTGCCTAAGCGTTCCATATCTTGGGGACTGAATACCTGTTCCTCTTCCGCCATGAGAATCCAGAACGAGACGGTAAGACCTGCATGAGAAACATCCTCGATCCAATCGTATCCTGGTAAACCACGGATGGTTTCGCGCGGAACGGGATCGGGTGTTACCGGATTGATCGGAAACCAATAACCCCAATAGTAGGCCCCATCAGTCGCCAGAGAGATTCTATTCCTGGCATACCTTGCCATTGCCAGAGCAATATCCCTGTACTGTGTATTCCCGGAGAGTTTCCATGACAGCCAGTAGGCCCTCCCGATAGAACTCATCCAGTTGGGGGGTTGAGGTTTATTGACAAAATAGGAGAGGTCGGTTCGCAGAAAAATGAAATGACCCTCATCCGGTTCTGGTCCTTGGCGATACTGTGCGGCATGAAACTCGAGAGTCTCGTTGATCATGTTGAGCATCGAGACGTATTCTCCCTCTGCAAGTCTGTCCATAACTTCCTGATGGTCTTGTGCGATCTCAAGAAACCAGAGCATCGGGTAGATCACGCTTCCATCATCCACGGCGAAATACTCTCTTCCGAAACTGGAGTATCCGGTCTCTCCCCACACAGGCTGAATCGTTCCATCGAATAAAGGGACACCACGGACATCATCACGATAAGCGAGAATAGCGCGAATTAACCGGATATTCTCATCAACATAGACAAGGTTTCCTGTATGGAGATACATCTCGTTGAAACCTTCCATCCAGCCACTGAAGTTGAAAGGAAAATACTGATCAGCTTTCATCCGGTTAATGTAGGTTGTAAGTGTCGATCCTAGAAAGCGGTCGATCGATGGGTAGTCATCGGCACTAAAAGGAGGATCCCGCCGTGTGTATACCTGATGGAAGGCGTCGATGTAGCTCTGATCCGAGGGATCGTAAAGAGGTCTTAGGGACAGTGCCATACTGGAAACAGTATAACGATTGGAGGTTAATAAACGATCTTTAATTGGATACCTGAGCGAGTATGAGGATTCTGTGCAGAACACCCAAAACGTTGATAAAAAAACGACCCAACGGACTGAGAACCTGGGGATAATAAAAGTCATGATTATGTATTATCCTCGAAAAACAAACTATTACAAGGGGTTTTATCCCGCCTTATTCACGCACCCGGTAAAATGGAGCCGGATTTATAATATCCCTTTTTATGGATAAAAGACTGGGTTGAGGTATAAGAAGAGATCTCTTGTCTGAAAAAAGGGTCTTTTTCACCGTAAGAGTTGTACAAGAGGTGTTACAGATATGTGGTGGAATCTTCAGCCAGTTTGTGGAGGTTTTCGTTGTTGTTTCATGTTTCGCATTCGAATTAGTGCACTCCGGGGAGGATAATGTGTCTGCTCCCTTCCACACCAAGTCCGCTCAGGTCTTTCCAACAATTGATCAATTGAGCAAAGAACTAGCACAATAAGAGTGCACACATCAAGCTAAGGCACATCAATCTTTGTTATCCTCGAATAGAAAATAACCTGTGGCGTGCGATTCTTGTCATGTGGTGAGCAGGGACCTGCCAAACACCCCTGGCAGATATTTCCGACGATGCTTAGGGCCGTCTGCCGCGAGGAATGCCATGGACCTGGGGAACCGGAACTTTTCCGTTTGTCTCCAGGTTCCATGCATCAATGGTGACATCATTGGGATGGCTAACCTGAATGATGCGGCCCTCGCCCGGATCAAGCCAAATGAAGTTATCCTCGGCCATGAACTTGTCCGAGACCTTGGGGCACGCGAAGTTGACACTTACCGCTGGGAGTGTCCCGGTGTTGACAATAGTCATACTATTGCCCTCAGCCTTCATCGTCAGGGTTGTAGCTGGCAAGTTGAACATACAACCGATTTCCGCCTCAAAGTTGGTCCAGTAGAAGGTACGGAAGGCTTGGTGGCCATCCTTGATGATTTCAATTACCATCAACAGGGGCGCGACATCATTCTGCGTGGCGGTGAGAGTAAATTCGCCCAGTTGCTTTACACGATTAATGGCTCCAGTCCCCGTGTAGTTCTGGCGCTTGATTTCCTGGAGTCGACCATCAAAGGCACGGACAATTACCTCCCAGGCGCATCCATCCAGGGCCTCGGTGTCATCCAACAGGTAGACCGGCATCGACAATTCCTGCCCCTTGGTGTTGATCTTTTTGATGAGGATACAGGCGCACAGCGGTGAGAAACTGTCCTGGAAGAAATAGTGCTCCATCTTGGCCGCACCATACCAATCGATGCAGGCCCAACTCGCGCCGGGATAGTTGTCGTTCTGTTTGTAGTAAATCATCCCGGTGCATTCGGGCCAACGTGTGCGCGCCAGTTCGAGCGTATGACGCATCCCAGAAACAGATGCCATCTGGGATCCCTGGATGAACTCCCGCATGGTTTCGCCCTTGGTAAACAGGTGCGCCAAGTCGCTCAGCCGGTCCATGCATTCACGTGTGTTGAACACCGGAGTATGGTGGGCAAAGCTGCCATCCGGGGTGGGCGGCCACAGGTTCTTTTCCTCCTCGGGCAACCAGCGTTGCACTGATTCATAATTCGGGAAGCAGGGAACGCCAAATTCTCCGAAGAACGGATAGGCCAGACCCAGGTTGAAATCGATGTGCAGCCGGTACCAATAGGCATCGTGGTTGTGCGCACTTCCTCCCCAGGGATCACAGCGGTGAAAGGGACGTGTGCCATCGAGTTCATGCGCATAGCGTCCCATCATGTCGATGGAGGGTCCGAAAGGCTCGCTCGACTCGTTGCCGCCACCATAGATCGCCAAGGAAGGATGATTGCGCAAACGTAGCGTGTTGAGCCGTACTGTCTCCTCCAATGCGTCATATGGCTGAACCTTATGACTGTTCCAGGCGGTCGGCCACTCCTGCAGAATCATGATTCCAAGATGGTCACATAGGTCATAAAAATCATCCGTTTCCGGCATCCCGCTCCCCCAGCCGCGCATCACCTGGATATGCTGGCTGGCGGCAAGTGTCAGGAATCGCTCATAACGCTCACGGGAAAAATCCATCAGCGAGTCCATCGTGCACCAGCCATTACCTTTAACGAATGATGGCCGCCCGTTGATCACAAAGGTCCAGTTGTACTTGTTCTTATATGGGCCACCGGGGAGGGGATCAAAGGTAATGGTACGTACCGCAAAGGTGGTCTCTTTGTAATCAGGCACACCCCTGGAGGGGATGAAGCTCACCTGGGCCTGGTAAAGATTCTGCTTTCCCAGGTCGACTGGCCACCAGAGCTGCGGATCAGGGACCGTAAAGCGCAAATGCAGCGTTAGGTTTGCCTTGTCAGAGTGGGTTTCACGGCTGAAGTGGAACGGCTTACCAGGAAAGTTGTCCGGCTTGATGGTGACCTCGAGGTGCCCCTCAAAGCCTGCGTCTGGTCCTTCCAGATCGACCGCCAAGTCCACCACCCCGGCCTTGGCATCGCGTGTTGCCAGGAACGGGTGTTGCACACGCACCGCTGGCGCTCCCTCCACCCGGACCGAGCGCCAAATCCCGCGTGAGGGAATAAAGCTGTAGTGCCATCCATAGACATTATTGAACACCACATCACTGGTCCAGGCAACGAATGGTTCGCCGCGTGGCGCGGGATCGAGACGGACAATCAGGGTATTCGTATCCTTGAGCAGACTGGCGACATCAAACTCCGGCCCTCCGAACATGCCGAGATGAGTTCCCAGTTCATGGCCATTCAACCAGAAGGTTGCCGAGGAACAGACACCATCAAAGACCAATCTTTCCCCGGAAGTCCCCTGGGGACGTTCAAAGGTGGTTCGGAACCACCAGGTCTTGTAGCTCTGTTCACGTGCGATGGCCTGATTCAAGCCGAAGTAGGGATCGGGAATCCTCCCGGCCTTCCACAACGCGGTATGGACACTACCGGGGACAGTGGCGGGGATTGAATCGATCCAAACGCCCTCCAGACGTGTTTTCTCATCGCTTTCATCGCTGGCCCCCTCGATCATTTGCCAGGTGCCATCGAGAGTCAGGGCAACCGGCCCGGCAGGGTGTTTCCCCTCACCTTCACTTAACTCGATCAGTTCCGCCTCGCAGTCCAAGGGGCCGGGACCGGGATGAAAGCTCTCCTTCTCGATCGCCTCGAGCGGACCACCCAACAAGGTTCCTGTTTTCATGGGATTAGCTAAGGTTGACAGGTCCTTATAAACCGCACCGGTGGATGCCTCGCACACAATCCATAACCCAACCGTATCAGATTCTTTCTCCGGAACCTTGTCCTCATTCCCGGTAGTGTGTATACCCCGCCGCAAATGGACGTAGGAGATCTCCCCATCACAACCAAGATCCAACGGATTCGTGTCAAGAGCCCCCCCGATCATTAACACACCGGCCTCACCCGATACCGCTGAATCTTTAGCGGAGGAGGCCATCCGTTTGATCTCGCATCCATCCAAGGACAGAATGACTTCGTCCAAAGTCAATGACAACGCCATAGTATGCCAGTGACCATCAGTCACCACGGTATCCGACTTGATGAGAGCCGGTTCATTACCTGGGATATAAGCCGCGAGATGTCCAGTCCCGGACTCTGTGTAGAGCTCCCAGTGGTTCGGTGCGCTCTTAAATCCATGCGCCACTAGAATATTAAAGGAGTTGGCATTTTTAAGCCGTGCATGGCACTCGATGGTCAGCGGCCTTGCCGTATATTCCGCCTTAGGTCCGGCCTCCAACCATTTGGTTCCATCAGAGTATCCCAAAAAGACCCCTGTGGTACTGATAACTCCATCGTTGGTTGATGCGGCCATGGCATTTTTCTCCAGGAAAGACGGCTGGATAAGAATCACAAACATAGTATTGAATAATACCAATTGTCGTGTGGTCATCCGATTGCCCCTCTTGTTGCTGGGTTGTGTACAAAACTTTCACTAATGGCTAATTCATTGCCGGTCATCTCTTTTGACAACCATTGTAGGGACCACATACTAGAATCATCATTATGTTATGTCAACCGGTTGTTGGCATTTATGGAACTTGGTTCCTGATCTCGATAAGCAGACACGGGTATCCAGGTTGTTTGTTCCAAAACACAACTTCACATCCCCCATGGGGACACCATGAATACTATCAGCTTGCAAAAAAATTGGGGTTGACGGCTCACTTGATGACCGTGATATTGGTGAAATGGATTCCTCAGGATGGGACTTGGAATCATCTATCTGAACAAGGAGAGACTGATGTTGATCCGGATTCTAGTTTTTCTTTGCCTGTCATGTTGTTTGGGTGGCGAGGTCTATCCACAACCTGCTGGATCTCTTTCTCAGGATTCTACCTCCACGACACCCATTGATATCGGCTCTCGCCGTGAATTGTTCGTGGATGATTTTCTGATCGAAACTCTCAAGAATGTCAGGCTTGAATTACAACACCCACAGCCCCAGGAGATCGTCATGGTGTGTGATCAACCCTGGGAAGGCAACACTTGTATTTATTACCGCATCATCCCCGATGGGGGCAAGTTCCGGATGTGGTACCTGGGAGCACAATGGAAACTCGAAGAGGATGATCCACGAGAGACACACCCATATTATATCTGTTACGCGGAGAGTGATGATGGTATCAAGTGGATAAAACCAGATCTGGGTCTCTTCGAGTTTCAGGGATCCAAAAAGAATAATATCTGTGTTCCGGATGTTTTGGACAACTTCACACCATTTATAGATACCAATCCTCAATGTCCCCCTGAAGCCCGTTATAAGGCTGTAGGATCCTCGAAGGATGGACTGATTGCCTGGAAATCAAGCGATGGCATTCATTGGACACAGTTTGGTGACAAACCGATCATTACCAAGGGTGCATTTGATTCGCAAAATGTTGCCTTCTGGGATCCAGTAATCAAGAAATACCGGGCCTATATCAGGGATTTTCACAATAACCTGCGTGATATCCGTCTGGCGCTTTCCGATGACTTCGTCACATGGACAATCCCGGAGATGCTGAACATCACACCCCCCGTACCAGATGAACAATTATACATCAATTGCATTGCCCGTTATGACCGTGCTCCGCACCTCTTCCTCGGCTTTCCAGTGAGATATGTCGAACGCGCCTGGTCACCAAGTATGCGTACCCTACCCGGCCTCGCTCACCGGGAACTACGAGCCAAAGCGATCGGTCAGAGGATCGGCACAGCCATCACGGATGGGTTATTCATGTCGAGCCGTGACGGCCTGAACTTTCATCGTTGGGGAGAAGCTTTTATGCGAAACGGACCGGAACGTCATGGCAACTGGCTCTACGGTGATTGTTACTCGGCTTATGGCCTGATTGAAACTGATAGCAGATTCAAAGGCGCGCCCAAGGAACTGTCGATATTTGTTCCGGAGGGACATTGGACTCACGCGACAAAAGTCCGGCGCCATACATTGCGGATCGATGGTTTCGTAGCCGCTCGTGCTCCCCTGGAGGGAGGAGAACTCCTTACCAAACCTCTCCAATTCGCTGGCAAACGGCTCTCCCTGAATTTTGCCACATCCGCCAGGGGACACATCTTTGCCGAATTGATAGATGCAGCTGGTGATCCTTTTCCTGGATACACTCTTGCCGATTGTGATGAAACCTTTGGAGACAGCCTTGATCGTACGATCACCTGGAAGGGGAACCCCGATACATCCTCTCTGGCCGGAAAAACAATCCGTATGCGGTTTCAGATAAGCGATGCTGACATTTATTCATTCCAATTCATGGATGATTGATCGACGGAACGATTAGAAAATGTGGTTCCTCCCCTTTCCTCTTTGCGGTAAGTGGAACGTTGGAGGATTTTTCGTCTGGATTTGAATTCTCATTCTGTCTTTTGAAGGTTTGTGACAGGTGTGAAATCGCGGCCTGGTATCCAGGCAAGAGAGCGGTTTCGTATGAGGAGGTGTTACCTCTTATCTGTGGTGCTATTCTTCCTCATACAGCCCCCCAAATGAGAGGGGCGTTTATGAATCTTTCAAAAGCTTTTGGAATCACATCATGCCATCAGCCAAACCTCTCATTGCTATCACTCAGGGTGACCCAGCTGGAATCGGTCCGGAGATCTGCCTCCGCGCCCTCCAGGATGAACGCGTGCTGGAGTGTTGCCAGCCGGTCCTCATCGGAGACCGGAGCGTGCTGGAACAGGTGTCCTCGAAGCTAGGTTTACCTTGCACGGCATGGGTGGTGAGTGCCGGGGAAATTTTCAACGAAATGGGGGTGGAGGAGTTACTGAGGCGAGAGTGTGATCCTACTCTCCGGCCCTCCCCCGCGAAGGGAGAGAGTTTGTTAAAACCCCCTCCTCACTTGCGGGAGAGATTGGGAGCCGGGGGGACAGAGGAACATAGTTCTTTTGATCACGCCTCTATTCTAATTGATTGCAGCGTCATCCATGATCCCATCGAACCTGGTACGGCCACACGGCTGGCGGGCGAAGCCTCCTATCGTTACATCACGTTGGCCATCGAGGGGGTCATGCACGGACTGTTTGACGCGGTGGTGACCGCGCCGATCACTAAAACTACCCTCCACATGGCAGGCATCCATGAACCCGGCCACACTGAAATCTTCGCACGCATGACCGGAACTCAGGACTATGCCATGATGCTTTACAGTCCGAGGATCGCGGTCTCCTTTGTTACCTGCCATCAGCCGCTACGAAGTGTTCCGGATGCCCTGACAGCCGAGAACATTCAAAGGGTAATCACATTGACTGGAAAAACGCTACGTATGATACGCGGGAAGGAACCCAAGATCGCCGTGTTGGGACTCAATCCCCATGCCGGCGAAGATGGGATGTTCGGGAACGAGGACCGGGAGATTGTCGCGCAAGCGGTGGAACGATGCAGGGAAGCCGGATGGGATGTTGAAGGTCCAGTCCCACCCGATGCCGCTTTCATGCCTCATGCTCTACAGCGCTACGATGGTCATGTGACCCTTTACCACGACCAAGGTTCAATCCCTTTTAAGATGATTTCAATGCATGATGGGGTGAATATCACCATGGGGTTGCCGATTATCCGAGCGTCAGTCGATCACGGCACGGCATATAACATCGCCTGGCGGGGGGAAGCATCTCCTTCCAGCCTGATCTCGGCGATTGAGTTGGCGGCACGGATGAGTCAGAGGCGGTTGGAATCAAGTATTTAGTCGAATTTTGTACCTTATTGCGATGATTTCAAAGCCTTGTGAAAAAAACAGCGCACATGTTCCCTTATTCTTTCCAAGGTCCTATTAGGTTCACTTTTATTTACATCCCCCAAAAGTTTTGTAAGCCACTTATGAAAAAAGTGTCACAGTTTAAACCGAAATCGATTACGGTCTAATTACTAGTCATAAGCTATGAACTTTCTACTGACTTCTTTTGATTACTGAATAATTCGCGCTGTAATAAGTCCCCAAATACTTGTAGTCCATTGATAAGAATGAACTTATGATTATTTCAGAGTGTAAGAAAAATATTTTAACATTCTCATTGACGGGTTTAGAGTAAAGTGATACATTCCGTAATCGATTCCGGAGAGCATCGATGCGGACTATCCGAGAGATTGCCGGTGCCTGTGGAGTGAGTAGTGCGACGGTATCCCGTGTGTTGAATGAACGAGGTGAGGTCAGTGCGGACACACGAGAGAGAGTCCTGGAAGTCATTGAACGGAGTGGTTATACCCCAAGCCGTGCTGCGCGCGCCCTGAAAACCCAGGAAACCGGCCTGCTCACATTCATCCTCCCGGAGATCCTCAATCCCCTCCATTGCGAAATCGCCAAACACCTCGAATTCCCCGTACGTGAACGGAACTATGAGCTCATGCTCGGAACCTCTTTGGCAGAGGGCGAGATTGAGACCCGATACATGCAGATCGCTTTGGAAAGACGGGTTGACGGCATTTTCTATACCCCTTTTTCCATGAGAATCAACCCTGATGGGCTTCGTTTCTTCATCGATGAGCGAGTTCCGATTGTGGCATTGCACAGGATACCAGGGATGGAAGACATCGATTGTGTAACACTCGATGAATATGAGGGCGCTGTGCTGGTAACTGATCATCTCCTCCAGCTAGGGCACCGGCGGATCGCTTTCATCGCGGGAGCATTCGAGATCTCCTGTGCCGAGGAACGGATTAATGGTCTTATTGACTGTCACCAGCGTCATGGCCAGGAGTATGACCAAAGTCTTGTTTTTCCCTGTGGATGCGGGATCGAGGATGGATATCTTGCTGCATCCAAAGCTCTGAAGACGGGACCGCATCGTCCAACCGCCATCTTTGCCCTGAACGACCTGCTGGCCATGGGTGCATACAAGGCTGTCACTGATGCCGGATTAGCCATACCGGGTGACATCAGCATTGTTGGTTTTGACGACATTCCTTTTTCTCAATACCTTAATCCCCCCCTGACAACGGTCACCTTTGACAAAGTTGACTTTGCCAGAACCGCGACTGAATTCCTCGTGAATCGGATCTCGGCCTATAAGCGTAACCTGCCTCTTCCCTGGCAGAGGCGGGTCATCAAACCAAGGCTTGTAGTCCGGCGATCGACATGCTGATGGGATTTGACCTGTTCGAGAGAATGGGAAGGATGGATAGGAGGTGTTGGTCATGGGAAAAACAAGTGTGATCCTGATAGTTCTTTCCGCCTGCTTCATGAGCATACCTGTGCATGGGCAAACAGTACTCATTTCAGAGGATTTTGAAAATCCGGCATCGGCCGGCCGTTGGGTGGATCCGGGATTCTTTGGAACTGCGATTCGCCTTAATAACACTCAGGCTCATAGCGGCTCTCAGTGCTTGGAGCTTTACGAGCAGTCAGCTTCTCCCTTCGAGTATGCGGATAATGTCAGGCCAGTTGACTCTATGTGGCCGCTGTGGGAGGTCCACGGCAAGGACGAATACTCGGTCTCATTCTGGGTGAAGACCCCGCAAGCCAACGGTTTCATTTGGCGTACAATGCTGCACATGAAACCCCACGCCGTAGGCAGCCCGGTCTTTCCAGGAGGCGGCACATTGGATAACAGCTCGGTGGCGGTGGATTATTACGAGCTTCGTCAGGCCAACAACATTATTTCAGCGACACAAGGAAACATATCGATCTTCTCGCGTTATGACGAGACCAACAATCCAGCCTGGGCGGATTATTACACCACACGCGATGGCAACACTTCCTCCTGGGTTTTTCAGACAAGCAACCCCGCTGATACGGCCACCTATCTCAACACCGCCGGTTGGACTCAGTACAAATGGGAATTCAGGACCGGCACGACCGGAGAGATCCGGGTATATATCGGAGATATGACAACTCCGAAATTGGTGGTTTCGAATCCAGACCATCAGATCCAACCTGGCACCTTCAGCCTGATTACTCCCTACACAGCCCTCGGTTCAGAGTCTTTCTTTATTGATGACGTCGAAGTGTTAGACCTGACCACTGTACCCCCGCCGGAGCCGGTACTCATGATTGATGAGGATTTCGAGAATCCCGCATCGATCGATCGTTGGTTTGACCCTGGATTCTTTGGCACCGCAATTCGTCTCAGCAACACGCAGTTTCACGGTGGTTCAACCTCCCTCGAACTCTATGAGTTGTCAGCTTCTCCTTTTGAATATGCGGATAATGTCAGGCCGGTTGACTCTGCATGGCCACTTTGGAATGTGCATAACAAGGACGAGTATTCTGTCTCATTTTGGGTGAAGACTCCGCAGGCCAATGGGTTCATTTGGCGTACGATGATGCACATGAAAGCCCATGCCGTGGACAGCCCGGTCTTTCCGGGAGGGGGTACCTTGGACAATAGCTCAATCGCGGTGGATTACTACGAACTTCGTCAGGCCAACAACATTCTTTCAGCCACACAGGGTATGGTGTCAATCTTCTCGCGCTATGACGAGACCAACAATCCAGCCTGGGCGGACTACTACACCACACGCGATGGTAATACTTCATCCTTGATTTTTCAGACAAGCAACCCCGCCGATACGGCCACCTATCTCGATACCGCTGGTTGGAATCAATACAAATGGGAATTCCGTACCGGCACGACTGGAGAACTACGGATTTTTGTTGGAGATATGGCGACACCGAAGCTGGTAATCTCGAACCCAGACCATCAGATCCAGCCAGGAACCTTCAGCCTGATCACTCCTTATACTGCACTGGGCTCAGAGTCATTCTTCATTGATGATGTCAAGGTATGGGACCTAAACCCAACCCCTTCCGATGTGAAGAACTGGGCCTTGTACTGATGATGGAAAAGGTACAAAACTGAAAGGGGAGGCTCCTTGGGGAGACCTCCCCCAGATCGAGATGGATTGCCAGGAGTAACTCCGAAAGGGAAAGGAGGTAAACCATGTTGAGGAAAAGAAGAGGGTTCACCCTGATCGAGCTACTCATTGTAATCGCAATCATTCTGATCCTGATCGCCATCGCAATGCCCAATTTCCTCGAAGCTCAAGTACGCGCCAAAGTGACCAAGGCAATGGCTCAGGAAAAGTCGATCGGTATCGCGATTGAGTCCTATCAGACTGACTTCAAGACATATCCCCCTTCGCCAAAAATAGGCGAACCATGGTGGCTCTTTCTCAACCTTCTCACCACTCCGATCAGTTACATGAAAGGGGGAGTACCGAGAGATCCCTTTGGACCGATGCTGGAGGATTATGGGATCAAGATGGGGCAGGCCCCTTATCTGTACATGGCCTACGACGAAAAATACTGGAAATGGGCACCCCAGATTCAAGGTCTCCGGTGGATATTGTACTCAGCTGGTCCAGATGCATTCTGGGATTGGTCGGTGTCAAGCGGTGTCTTTGCCTTGCGCTACTCACCGACCAATGGAACCACTTCGCGAGGCGATTTGACACTATCAAACAAAGGACTTCAGGCCGCGAACCTGCGCACATAGTGAGCTGTTCCACTCAATTGATCTCCTTACTCTTCTTTCTGCTGGCGTTTGTTCCTGGGGAATTGCCAGCGGAGAGCGCCTTAGCGCAGATCGAGCGGAACAGCCAAGATCAGGTGAATTCCTTATCTCACAAAGAGGCCTGGAATTTCAGCCCTTTTCTTATCAGGATGAGAGATGCATCCTTTGATGCATTCATCCTTCGCAAGTACCCCAGCTACGCGACAGTCCTGCATGACACAGCCTTTCGTCTGGGTGACAGGTTGCACTACATTTATGGATTCTGGTCATGCTCGGATGCGATGATCGACGGTCACTGGTCATCTCTGGCGACGCCTCGTTTCCAATCCGCCTCCAATGATAAAGACATCGAGTCTATTGACCAGGATGACTACAAAAGTCTTCTCCTTAAGACAAAGGATTCGGAAGGTGGAGCTGCTCAGATCACTACCCGATATGACTTTTTCCCTCCTTTCCCGGGGGTACGCATGTCACGAGTGTTCGAGATGGATCCGCTCTCGAATAAGCGTTGGGGGAGCCAAGGGTACTGGCTGGGTGGTTCGGCGGGAGACTTCCCCATATACAACACAAATGGACCCTCTTCCTATTACTACAGAGGTCAATGGAGGAACAGACCACTGCATGTGACGAAGGATAGTTGTCCCACGATTCGAGAGATACCGCTCCCTGAAGACCGGTTCGTCATCTTGTATTGGGATGATAATGATTTCTGGTTAAGTATCCTTGTGGATCCTCTCGCGTCTGACAGCATTTTTTCCTCACTCCACTTCGCTTTCCGTGGTTCCGGTTTATCTTCACCTTCCTGGTATAGTGAAACAGGGTTTTTCACTAAGGCCACTCTCACCAGCTGGTTCCTTTTGGGGAAGTCGGACAACAATTCCGCCATTCAACAAGTGACCAATTTAATGAATCATCTCATGAACCCCGAACAAAAAGGTTGCCCCCCACCCAACTTCACCACTAAGCTTCCAGAGACCCTTTCAACGACCTCAAATCACAGTTCGGGGCAGTCCCTCGAAAATTCCACGGAGGCCAGAAAGACTGTCTCACACGCTCTCAACAATGGCCTTTTATCACTCACTTTTGATGAACAGACCACTTCTATCACAGATCTTTTCAGACAAACGGACGGTAAAGAAAGATTCAATCTGATGGATGGTGAAACAACACGCATCTATTTCACAGGAGGATCCCGCTGGCAACGTTCGCTCCATCCTGAAGATCCCGATGACCGTTACCTCGTGACTGACTCATCACATTCCAATCTCCAACGACTCAGTTCCAGAGATCTTATAGTTGAAAATCTGCTGCTTCTGGATCCCGAAAGCCGGGAGGCCTATTGCAAGGTTGATTTGGACATCCACCTGGCCGTGCAAAGCACCTCGTTAATCCTGACTGCATCCTACACCACACTCAAGTCTAATAACTTCCCTTACCTGGGATGGCACTTTGACTTCCCCAAGGAATCTTTCAAGTGGTTCTGTCGAGAAGATTACGAGGTGGATATCAATCGTTGGGATTCCTACAGGATGGGATATCTGGACCTGCAACCCATGCGTTACCCCTTCTCTCATTCTTTTTTGACAGCCTGTCCGGATATTGAAGAAGCGACTCGTGACTCTGTTCGATTGACGATCCTTGAACCAACCACTACCGCCCCCGATGCCGCATTATGCCTGCCAAATCCGATGTTCGACTCCGCACATGGTTTCCAAAAAGTAACTGCCAGCGAATGCCGTCTCGATTGGTCCCGCCATAATGTAATTGCGAAAAACAGACAATCAGGGGATAAGCATGTTCTCTCGGTCAGGCTTGAGGTACTGAATCCAGTTGAAATCCAACGACCCAAGCCTGCATTCATCCATGCCGACCTACCGCATTCACCAGCGGTTTCCAGGATTCTTGATGATTTCTGGACCTATCACTGTCAGGGTGGTCCGGCTGGGCTCGAGGGGGTTAATTCCTGGTGGCATTCACTCGCTGGACGGTTTAATCCCAGGCTGTCGCTGGAGAACTGGAAAGCATGTCTCATCCGGTACCTCGATAAGCTTTCCGATGGTAACCAAAAGACAGCAGGTGGCTGGGTTGTGCCAGCAGGTGGCGCACCGCTTACAAGAAGAGAAGATCCTTTCAGTTGGAATAATGGATACCTCTTTGAGGTCAATGCGCACCTTGTTCTGAGTGGGGAGCTTTATTATCTCTCAAGCGGTGACCTTGAGTTTTTGAAGAAGTACATTGCCAGAATGAGTGAATTAATGGACTTCTATGTTCGGATGGTGAATTCCGAAGGAATCATAGTCTTACCTTCACCATTCAATGGGATCCATGGACCAACCAGCTGTTACTGGGATGGATGGACCATCGGACATCAGTCCGTGCATATACAAATGTACGCAGCAGCGGCTGCTGAATCCCTCGCCCGGATGTATGACATACTTAATGACAAAGATTCGGCTGCCAAATACACAGATCTGGTATCACGTCTGAAAAAGCCGTTGACGTCTTCCTTCTGGCGTGAAGGAGATCTGGTGGATAAGACTGGAAATCGGATCCCCGGGGGCCGTCTCGTCTCATGGGTTAATGAACATAACGAGATAATTGATGCCGGATTTACGGATTTGAACCTGATGGCTGTTTACACGAAACTACTGCCATCCAGCCACGAGCAGCTCATTTACGAATGGATTGATCACGACTCACACAGCTATGCCTGGCACGATAAGACATCAGGGCAAGAAGTAGGCATCATCACATTTAATACCATTGATGGAAACTCCATCCAAGTTTACCAGAATGAGGAGGGCCCTAAACGCTACTATGCGGGTCCCTTTAACCCATTCTCTTCGCCACCGGGTATGGAGAACGGTCAAGTGCAGTACTGGGTAGCAGGATTTGATTTTCACAATCGGGCCCGTATTGGGTTGAGCGAGCCGGCTGTTCAGAAGCTGATCCAGTTTACCAAACGGTACTCCAGGGGTGACCTGACCTCGGGACATGGAGTACCCCAATCGAGACCTTTGCCTATGTTCCAGGGAACAAGCCAGATGTCGCCGGACATGGACTCCCCTGTTGGCAGCGACCAACAACTGGGTGAGGATGGGCTTGTCTATACCCTTGGGCTGCTTTCCGGGATCTTTGGGCTTGAGTGTGATACCAAAGGTTTATTTTTGGAGCCATCGGTTCCATATGATTTTCGGGATGCTCGGATCACGAATCTGCGCTATCAAAAACACCCTCTCACGATCCAGTTTCTAGGGTGGGGGAATCGTATTATCGAAGCCTCCGTGAATGGCCATGTGACTCAGGATATGAAATACCTGATACCTTTTCATCAAGACGGGAACCAGGAAGGCAATAACCCCATCGAGATCGTGATCCGTTTGGAAACACCATGACCTTTTTATGCATACTTTCTCCATACTGCACAAGAGATGAACTTCTTCAAAAAAGAGAAGCACGGGGATGATCCGGGTTCTTCACATCTTTCTTATTTTTGTCTTGGCGGTGTTCCCGGTTGCAGCACAGGAATGGGAACGGAATCAGTTGAATATACTTGATGGTTTTCTGAACCTCTATCAACCCCACGTCATTTGGGAACCAGATGAAGAGTATCCATTCAAAATGTGGTTCATGGGGTGGTCCGTGGCCATCTGTAATCCAGGTTACTCAGGATGCGATGCAATCTGGCATGCACGAAGCAAGGATCTCGAACACTGGGAAGTCTATAAGGGCAACGGACAGTGGGATTCTTCAGGAAATTCAAATCTCTGGGTTCCCGTCATCATGCCAGGAAATATTTACTATGACCAGGTCCACAATGGTGATCCCAGTGTGGTCAAACACAACGGTTACTATTACATGGCATTCTCTTCAACAGGGAACGACCTTGATGGAAAACCAGATGGTACTCCTGGAGACACGGATGATGACCTTTACTGTATCCAGATGGCCAGAAGCGAGGATGGCATCGTCTGGGAAAAGGCACCGGAACCAGTCCTTATTCATCAAGCAATAATCGGCAAGCCCGACTACTTTTTACCCGGAACCCAGTCATACGATGTGAATTACACAGGCGATTTCGCCAGACCATCTCTGATGTGGGATGGAGATCATTGGCGCATGTGGTTTGACTATTGGACAGTCCGGTATGGTGGAGTATGTACAGGGCATGCTGAAAACTACGGGGATCCAATGAATTCAGACGACTGGGTCATCACCCACGACCTGTTGAATGCCCCAGTTATCTCTGTCTGGACAAACCCCGATGTGGTGAAGGTTGATGGCATTTACTACAGTTTTGCGGATCCACCAGGATATGCTTCTCCAGTCGGCCCACTTATCTGGACATCACGGCAGATTGCCGAAGCGGAAAGTGAGGATGGTCTCCACTGGACCAAGAAAGATCCATTGCATATTCCTCCGGATACTGACTCACCCACCAATCAGGTGCCCGAGGCGGTAGAGATCGAAATGGATGGCTCTCGCTGGCTGTACCTTTTTTATGCAAACCAACGAGGCGGAGGTGATGGTTCTCTCGGAAGCTACGATTACATGTACAAGGATTTACGGTTTATGCGCCGGCTAATTGGTCCGGCCTATATTCCCACCCCAACTCCCTTACCGGCCGGAGTAATATCCTGGCAGTTCTATCGGTAAAGTTGAGCAAGATAAGAAAAGTGTTGCTATTATACTTATTCTGCTATGCATTGTAGACCACCCTCATTGAATCAATCCAATCCATTTAACACCAACACCAGCGAGATATCCTATTTGTTTTTCAATTTCCCAGATGCCCGCTTAAAAGCGCGGCTTAAGCTATTCCAAATTTCTGTCATAGTTGAAAGTATATTGTCTAGACGGGCTAACCGGTGGTAGCGGCCAAGCAAGAGTGAGCTGACACCACCACCATTGATTGCCGATCTTTCGGGAAAGTGAAATGGATATGGAGAAATGGCGGAACTCACCACAGGCGGACTGGCTAAGGTCCATTAGGCCGTAGAACAAACATCGCTTGGCTTCACCAGTTTCGGTGGCTGAGACTCCACTTTGAACATTGCGATGACCTTCATACCGTTCTTCTCTCGAGCCGCAGGGTGATCATTTGTACTCTTGTCCTACTGGCCTCGTTCAAATTGATTGTGATAGGAACTCTAAGTCACTAGTGGAAAAATACCGGTAACCGGGGCAATGATCTGTGAGGTCTTGGTTCTGGCTAGAATCAAAGAGGCAAAGGAACACCATTCTGCTTGTTCTTCTTCTCAACTGGGGGTACAGTTCTGCTTGTTGATGCCTTGAGACATCTCGCCTCGAAAAAGGCGAACCTTCGAAGAGAGATGGCATCATGTGGATGAGCCGTTGGCTTGGAAACCAGTGAGAGAGGTAGTATCCAAAGCGGTATGGGGCTGGGGTGTCTTCCCCCACATATGCCTCCATTCGTTCACTCTCGCCACCTCCTAGAAGGCAGGTATAACAACCGGGCTGTCCAGGAACTTATAGGGCGTTGCAGAGTCAAGGCTACGATCATGTGCCCCAAAGTGCTTTTCTGTGCTCTTGAGGTGTCCGTGTCTGTGTGAATGATGAGTATTATGAATTGAAAGGACTTTTCATATGCTTTTTTCCCAACGTGTTTTTTGTGGACAACTGACCTTGGATGATGTTGGCCGTGAGGTGCTTCTCGCCGGTTGGGTGGATGCCTTCCGGGATCACGGCGGGTTGATGTTTATCCATCTGCGTGACCGTAGCGGCATCATGCAGATTGTATTCAGCCCGGAAATTGCCACACCTGAGGTCTGTCAGAAGGCAGCCTCCTTACGAGCCGAATATTGCATCGCGGTCAGGGGTGTAGTCAAACAGCGTCTTGAGGGCACGGAAAACCCCAATATCGAAACAAGCGATATTGAACTTTTTGTCACTGACCTGACTGTACTATCCGAGTCGGACTCGATTCCTTTTGCCATATCCGGCAAGGCCATGGTTGCGGGGGCGGTATCCTCTGGCGCGGACAATGTAACCGAGGATTTACGGCTCCAGTACCGCTACCTGGACATCCGACGACCTTCCATGCGAAACAATCTGATTGCCCGGCACCGTATCTTCCAATGCGTCCGCCAATTTCTCGATTCGAGGGGTTTTGTGGAAGTCGAAACGCCTGTGTTGACGATGAGTACTCCCGAAGGCGCGCGAGATTATCTGGTACCCAGCCGTGTTCATCCAGGGAACTTTTATGCTCTGCCCCAGTCGCCGCAGCTCTTCAAACAACTGCTCATGATCGGAGGGATGGAGCGCTACTTTCAGCTGGCGCGCTGCTTCCGCGACGAAGATCTGCGCCCCAACCGGCAGCCGGAATTTACCCAGCTTGACATTGAAGCTTCTTTTATCGATGAGGAGTTTCTTTATGAACTGGTGGAAGAGCTCACCATGAGGATTTTCGCCATTGGCGGCATTTCGCTGACCCGTCCCTTCCCACGCATGACTTATGCGGAGGCGATGGACACGACAGGTTCCGACCGTCCTGACCTGCGCTTCGGCCTGCGTTTCGTGGATGTGACGGATGTGTTTTCAGAGACCAATTATTCAATATTCCGTCAAATTCTCCAGCGCGGTGGATGCATCAAGGGCATCAATATCAAAGGCCAGTCTGACCGGCTCAGTAAGAATGTCTTGCAAAACGAGTATGCCAAGGAAATCGTACCATCGTTCGGCGCCAAGGGGATGACCTGGATGCGTGTCGAAGATGGTAAACTCGAATCCAATATCGTACAGTTTTTCAGCAGTCAGGAGCAAGCAGAATTACGCAAACGATTCGAGGTTGCCGATGGAGATGTCCTGATCATGATCGCCGATCCCTCCTACGCCATTGTCACATCAGCGCTCGGGCAGTTGCGCTTACATTTAGCGGATCGTCTCGGTCTGATTCCCCCCTATAGCTATTATCCGGTCTGGATTACCGAGTTCCCATTGTTTGAGGCTACCGAGGAGGGTGGTGTCACCTCTAGCCATCATCCGTTTACCGCTCCGGACCGTATCGATTTCAATCCGGAAAATATTGAGGAACTGCTGACATTACGCTCAAGAGCTTACGATCTTGTCGTGAATGGCGAGGAACTGGGCGGTGGCAGCATCCGAATTAATAACCGCGATATTCAGCGGAAGATTTTTTCCGCTTTGGGGCTGACCGAAGAGGAAACAAGGGAAAAATTTGGCTTTTTCCTGCGTGCTTTTGATTTTGGGGCGCCTCCACATGGCGGGCTGGCGCTGGGAATGGATCGTACTGTGTCGATGATACTACAAACTCCATCTATCCGCGAGGTGATCGCGTTTCCCAAAAATCGCAGTGCTGCTTGTCCTCTGACCGGTGCCCCTTCAATGGTGAAACGTGAACAACTGGCGGAACTTGGACTCTTGAATCTAGGTGGTCAGGCTGATCTGCCGGGACCAGCTGAAAAGGAAAATCGTCTGGATCATCTGTCTTGGGTATCGCGCATTGGCATCACCGATGAGGAGCGTCACGGTATTGAGGATGTTCTGACACAGGCCGAAGAGCTCGCTTTAGTTGCCGCCCAAAAGGCGGGGAAAGAAGATCCGATCTACACTGTTGTTCCTGCCGCCAACCGTACACGCCCAGGGACCGAGGAAAAACGTTCGCAACTATCTGAAACCGGGCAGCTACTCAAGTGCGCCCCCGCGGTGAAAGGGAATTATTTTAAGGTCGCCAGCATCCTGGAATAATGGGAGAAATCTTTATGGATTCGATTTTTGTTTATACCAATCCCGATGCCGCCCCTTCAAGTGGTCCATTACAGGGATTGAAAATTGCGCTCCAACCCAACATCTCGGTAGTGGGCTGGCCGGCGGATGCTGGATCAACCGCGCTTGTTAATTTTGCAGCATTGGAGGACGCAACCATTGTTCGACGGTTACGTCAAGCCGGAGCCTCCTTGTATGGGGCAACTTATATGAGTGAGTTTGGGTTCGGACTTGACAATAGCAAGGCTGGTGAGGCGCTACAACAGAATGAGGTTGATGTGGAACTGGTCCTGGACCTAATGGGCGAGTCTCGTTTAGCCGCCTCCCGCGCCGCCGTCTGTGGCTTCAAACCCAGCTATGGACTGGTATCACGTTTTGGTCTAATAGGCTTGATTCCTTCATTGGAATGCTGCGGCCTGCTTTCCAGGAATCTAAAAATGATCCGGGAGATACTTAAGCTGGCCGCTGGTCCGGATGATCTAGATTTTTCACTACCCCTTGAAGAGGTGCCGGATTTGTCTCCGTGGACGATTCATCCGGAAAAGATCATCATCGGTATTATCCAAGAGTCACTAAGCGGATTACAAACTGAGAAAAGAGAAAAGTTTCTTTCATCAATCGAAGAACTGAAGAACATGGATTTTACTATCCTGGAAATGTCATTACCTGATTTTTCTCTCTTCTCTCTAGTCCATAAGATCGTGGGCTCAGTGGAGGCCTCATCATGTGCGGGACGTTATGATTCAGTGCGGTATGGTCAGCGCGCGCCGGGGGCCAAGAATTGGAATGAGATGTATCTTCTCTCGCGCGGTAAGGCATTTGGCTCCTTATTGAAGAGTTATTTGTTTCAAGGTGCTTTCTTTCAGTTTGAACACTATAAGGCGTTTGAAGATGCCTGCCGTATCCGTGCGCGCCTCTTGGCGGAGATGCAACGCATCACATCCGAGGTAGACATCCTGGTTCTACCAGCCATCAAATACAATGCTTCTGGTGCATCTTCTGTGCTTGCAGATGCATACGCTCAATTTTCCACAATGCTATTCGCCAATGTAACCGGCCAACCCGCCTTGTACCTGCCACCCGTAACAGGCACGTTGCATGACGGCATTCAACTGGTGGGGCCGAGACTCAGTGATGGACGGCTTCTTGATCTGGGTGAATATCTTTTGAAAACTCGGGGGGAGGTAAATAAAGATGGATTATGAAGCGGTCATCGGACTGGAGATCCATGTAGAACTCAATTGTAAAACCAAAATGTTTTGCGATTGTCCCAACCATTACGGCGATGAACCCAATGTCAATACCTGCCCAATATGTCTGTGGTTTCCTGGCGCAATCCCCCGTTTCAGCCAAGAGGCACTTGAGAAGGCTTCCCTTTTGTGTCTGGGGCTTGGAGCTGAACTGCAGCCCAAAAGTGCCTTTGATCAAAAAGTCTACTATTATCCAGATCTTCCAAAAGGCTTTCAATTGTCGCAGGCCCACTTGCCTCTTTCACGAGGCGGTGGAATTGATATTACCGATGAAAATGGAAAATCCAAACACCTACGCATTCATCATATCCACATGGAAGAGGATGTCGCCAAACTGGTACATGAAATGGAGGGGCGGTTGCCAATCAGTCTAGTTGATTTCAACCGTGCCGGTGTACCTCTAGTTGAAATCGTTACTGAACCCGATTTTCGTAGTCCCTATGAGGCGATGGAATTTCTCAAGGCATTGCGCACACAGGTCCGTTATGCCGGATCCTCCGAATGTAACTTGGAAAATGGAACGATGCGCGTTGATGCCAACATTTCCATTCGTCCAAAAGGGACCGGCCAGATGAACACCAAGGTGGAAGTCAAAAACATGAATTCAATTCGTCACGTAGGTGACGCCATCACATATGAGATCGGCCGTCAATGCGCAGCTATACAGGCTGGTGAAACAATAATTCTGCATACCCGACTTTGGGATCCGGATAAGAAAAGTACAATCCCCATGCGCGCAAAATTTGAGGGTCCCTGCATTCCTGATCCTTCGGTTCCGGTTATTGAATTATCACCTGATTGGATCGAAAACATGCGTTCGCGTCTTCCTGAGATGCCCTCCAAAAGGGCTGAGCGTTTTGTCGCACAGCATGGGCTGACGGCGGAAGAAGCCAAGTATTTAAGTGCGGATCCGGAGTTCGCCAGTTATTTCGAACAACTGATGGATCATGGTATCGTGCCGCGTATGGCCATGCACTGGCTTTCCACTCAACTGGTCCCAGCAGTCAAGGAAAAACGGCTAGAACTGAGCACTTCACCAGTGACACCGGATCGATTCGCAAGTTTACTGAAAATGATTTCGAATGATGAGATCAATGCTTCCGCGGCCCGCAAAGTGCTTGTACAATTGTTCGTTAGTGAGGAAACACCCGAAGCAATTGTAAATACCAGTGGATTTCGCCAGGTGTCTGATCCGAATGCCTTTGATTTGCTGGCCGACAGGATTCTTGAAGCACAACCAGGGGCAGTGAACGATGCCCGCAACGGCCATGGTAAAGCTGTAGGTTTTCTGGTCGGTCAGGTAATGCAGGCCTCAGGTGGTAAAGCTAATCCAAAAATTATACGGGAGTTACTTCTTCGGAAAATTGGATCCACTTCATAGAGAAGATTTAATCAACACATAGATCCTTTTTCCCCCTTATAACACACAGTGCTCCTATTGTCTTTATCACTGAGGGATCAGTGTGCTGCATAGACTAGAAGATATCGTTAGCGGTCCCTTTTAATCCGAAGTTCCACCCGCCGCCCCTTCAATTTCCGGCTTAAGTGATTGAGAGGATAG
>CAZORO010000014.1:0-26271 GCA_964581845.1 uncultured bacterium | reverse complement strand
TTTAGTTGCAATGTGACACCGCTTGAAGGAGGAGCGATCGGTACGTTCCGCGGATTTGGACGGGCTGTGGAGAGAACAGGAATAGGGTTCTTTGAGATGGTCACCTTCCCGATTCCCGGCTTCTCACCATTACTCTGTCCCGAGTACATCAGTCTTGAGGGCAACTGTGGATGTTGGCGGACTGAACCTTACTGCAATGGCTGCTGCTGTCCACCGCCTTGCATTCCCTCCTGCCCAAACCCTTGTGAAGGCGGCTGGAATCAGGCCCTTCAAAGGAGACCCGCTGGAAATTCCATGGCGATGGGGAACCAACCCCAAACACCACCACCCACTGGACCGTCACGGGAACGTGTCCAGGGATCCGTTACTTATCCCGATGACTTTCTGAAATAAGAGCCCGGGCTGAAAGGTCCGTGGCGGGTGGGGAGGACAACCCTCCGACTGTTCCTCCCCGCCAGGCTCCGGACACAAAAGCCCCAAGGCAAAACGCAACCAAGACCGTTTCATGCTCTTGCCCTCGGTTTGGCCACTGAGGGCTTTTTTTTATCCATCTGAGAAGTTCGGATCGTCCCACCCCTCGTCTCACAGGGAGAGCTTCCCTAGAATCGCTTTCATCTCCACGGTTGGGAGGTTCCATGATGAGATCTATGCTTCTTTTTTATATCCTCTTTTTTGGCCTGCTTTACCCCTCCCTGGCCCAGGAGGCCGATTCCGTCTGGTTTGCCGTTCACCCCACCAATAATGACAAGGCTTTAGTGAATCCTGGAATGGGGTGGACCATGCATTACTACTCCAACATCCCGGAGAACTATGGCTCCCAGCTCGAACCCTCGGATACTCTCAATGATTTTCCGGGTCTTTCCACTGTTTATCTGCGTCTCCCCTGGTCCTACATCGAACCGTCCGAGGGAAACTTGAACTGGTCCATTGTGGATGCGCCCGCTCAGCGTTGGATCGACAAGGGTTTGAAGGTGGCTTTCCGTTTCTCCTGCTCGGAGTCCTGGATGCGTTACGCCACTCCTCAGTGGGTCGAGAAGGCGGGTGCCAAGGGATACAACTTCAATGTGGGTGTGGGGGTGACCGCCGAGGGGGTTTTCTGGGAACCGGACTACAACGATACCATATTCCTTGAGAAGCTCGGCCATTTCTTGGCCAAGGCAGCGGAACGGTATGATGGCAATCCCAACGTGGCCTTTGTGGATGTAGGTTCTTTTGGTGTCTGGGGGGAGGGACACACCTTCGCCAGCACACGCCTTACTTACTCCGCTGAGACTGTCAAGAAGCACATTGATCTATATGCCAAACACTTCACCAAAACTTTACTTGCGGCCAATGATGACTTCGACTTCCAAGGCGGGGAGACCATCGATTACGCCCGTGGAAAGGGAATGACATTGCGCGATGACAGCATCCTGGTTCAGCCCCCTCCCAACAGCTACTATCATGCGGAAATGGCACAAGGATTCTGGCCTCGCCTACCGGTGATCCTTGAAAATGAACACTATGGCGGTTCAAAGGAACGTGGGGCCTGGGGTGATGGTTCACTCCTACTCAAGGCGGTGGAGGAATACCACGCCAGTTATACCTCAATTCATTGGTGGCCACGGGTGTTCCTGGAAGAGCAGCGGAGCTTAATCGAGAAGATCAACCAACGGCTGGGATACCGCCTGGAGCTGCGTGAGGCTGGCTGGCCGGAGAAGGTGCCTGTAGATGCCACGTTGACGATAAAAATGAAGTGGGCCAATGTGGGGGTCGCTCCTTGTTATCCCGGAGGCCATGTAGCCCTCACGCTAAAGGATGCGAAGGATGGTATTGTGGCAGTCCTGGTGGATCCCGGCTTTGATGTGCGTCACCTGGAAACCGGACCGGCGGGAGCAGCCCCGGAGAAGACCGAAGTATGGACCACAGGACTGGCGGAGAATCTAAATCCCGGCACCTACAAGGTGTTTGCCTCGGTGGGTCAGCTCGATGGCACACCTCAAATCGCCCTGCCTCTCGAAGGAGATGATGGCCACCGGCGGTATCCATTGGGAACAATCGAGATTCTTGCGAAGGAGAAAAAATGATGCGATTCACACTGGTGTTGCTGACATCTTTTCTGCTGATAACCGTATTGAATACTAACGCCGAGGAGGTCCCCAAGATGAAAGCGCTCATTGTCGATGGTCAGAACAATCACAACTGGCAAGGCACCACGCCCGTAATCAAGAAGCTTCTTGAGGAGACCGGCCTGTTGACTGTCGAGGTGGCCACCACCCCGCCAGAGAAACAGGACATGAGTGGTTTCGCGCCGGACTTCACCAAGTACCAGGTGGTGGTAATCAACTACACAGGGGATTCCTGGCCGGAAAAAACCTGCAAGGCCTTCGAGGAATACGTGAGCGGCGGCGGTGGCCTGGTCATCATCCATGCCTCCAACAACGCCTTCCCGGAGTGGAAGGCTTACAACGAAATGATCGGGCTGGGAGGCTGGAATGGACGCGATGAACACTCAGGCCCCTATCTGCGTTGGCGGGATAATGCCTGGGTCCGTGACATGACCCCCGGTGTGGGTGGATCCCATGGGCCGCAGCACGAGCTCGAGGTCATCACCCGGGAACCCTCACACCCCATCATGGAAGGCCTGCCTGAAAAGTGGTTGCACGACTCGGATGAGATTTACAACAGCCTGCGCGGCCCCGCCAAGAACATGACCATCCTGGCCTCCGCGATCACCCCCCTCGACAAGAACGGCACCGGCGAGGAGGAACCGATGATCTTCACTATCAGTTATGGCAAGGGACGGGTTTTCCACACTGTCTTCGGGCATGATGTGGTCAACATGGAATGCGTGGGCTTCATTGTCACCCTCCAGCGCGGAACCGAATGGGCCGCCACGGGCAAGGTCACCCAGAAGATTCCAGAGGATTTCCCAACCGCGGCCGAGGCGAAGAGACGGAAATTGACGGAGTGAATACATGAATTTACGTTTCCGCCAGGTACACCTGGATTTCCACACCAGCGAGGCCATATCTGGAGTGGGGGAAGATTTCGATCCAGAGGAGTTCGCGCGGACACTCTCGGAGGCCTGTGTCGATTCGGTCACTTGTTTCTCACGTTGTCACCATGGAATGATTTACCACGACACCCGTTTCCCAGCTCATCACCCCTCGCTCCAACGCAACCTTCTGGCAGAGCAAATCGATGCCTGCCATCGTCATGGAATCCGTGTTCCCATCTACATCACGGTGGGATTTGATGAATACCAGGCCAAGAGACACCCGGACTGGATCGAGACTACCCCGGAGGGAACTCCACGCTTTGTTGGACCCCTTCAGGCAGGTTGGAAGAAACTCTGCCTGAATGCGGAACCCTATATTGATTACGTCATCGAACAAACAAGAGAAGTCCTCGAGACCATGCCGGTGGATGGACTGTTTTTCGACATCATCCTTCAGTGGCCCTGTGTATGCCGTTTTTGCCTGGAAGGAATGCAGAGGGAGGGACTGGATCCAGGGAATCCATCCCACCGGGAACTCTATGCGACAAGGGTTTTGAATCGTTTCCGGCGCCGGATGACGGTTGAGGTGCGCGAAGTCAACAAGGAATGCAGTTTGTTCTTCAACTCAGGGCATGTCGGCCCCTCCTTCCGTCCCGCGCTGAACACCTTTACCCACCTGGAGATTGAGTCTCTTCCCAGTGGAGGTTGGGGGTACACCCACTTTCCGGTTACGGTCCGGTTCGCACGCAATCTGGGATTGCCCACCTTGGGGATGACGGGACGGTTCCACAAGAGTTGGGGCGATTTCGGTGGCATGAAAAATCCCGCAGCTCTTGAATATGAATGCTTCAGTGCCTTGGCGGAGGGATCGGGTTGTTCGGTCGGCGACCAACTGCATCCACGGGGGAAGTTGGATCAGGCCACATACAGCCTGATTGGCGGTGCCTATAAACAGGTGCTCGAGAAAGAGCCTTGGTGTGTGAATACTCGCCCGGTGACCGAGATCGCGGTGTTTACTCCGGAGGCTCTGGGTGTCCAGGACAGCCAAGTGGACAGTTCTCTCGCGGGCACCACCCTCATGCTGGCTGAAGGCCACCACCAGTTCGATGTTGTGGATCAGGTCAGTGATTGGACAGCCTACCGGGTCTTGGTTCTACCAGACAAGATCACTTTGGATACGGATCTTCTTCAAAAGGTGAATGAATACCTTGCGGGTGGTGGGAGCTTGATCCTGTCTCATCGCTCGGGAACTGGCGACGAGTCTTCATCCGGTTTTGTTATTCCAGAAATGCCTTGCCTATTGCGGGGTGAAGGGAGTTTTTCGCCTGATTTCATCCTTCCGGGCCAGGATATATCCGAGGGTATCCCCCCCACACCCCATGCCGCTTATGAGCGTTCGCTCGAAGTGGCACCTGTCAGCGGGGCGGAGATTCTTGCCGAGATTGGCTGGCCCTATTTCAACCGTGAGTGGCGGCATTTCTGTTCCCATTCCCAAACTCCTTTCGAACGTCCGAGTGGATTTCCCGCGGTATTGCGGCGGGGACAAGTCATCTACTTCGCGCATCCCCTCTTCGGAATGTTCAAGCGTCATGGCGCGAAGGTCTATAAAGATCTCTTTTTGAACACGTTGCGGTTGTTACTTCCTGAGCCTCTCATCAAAACCGGGGCACCCAGCACCGCGCGTGTCACCTTACTCGAACAGTCCCGTGAAAAACGGCATGTGATCCATGTTCTCCACTACATACCCGAAAACCGCTATGGCGAGGTTCCCATCATCGAGCATGTGATCCCACTCCACGATGTCCAGCTCGGAGTGAGGCTTTCCACGCCCAAGCAGGTTTATCTTGCTCCCAGTAAAAAGGAGCTTCCATTCGAGATGAAGGGGGGATATGTGTGGGTAACACTGCCCAAAGTGGATGGGCATGCGATGGTGGTGCTGGAACAGTAAATGATTGTTGAAAAGGACGGAGACTGAAAAAGAAATCTCGGAGTAGCGAATTCATTCGCATCGTAGATCACTCGCGAGGCTTTACACCTTTACCGTGAGCCATGCGAATGAATTCGCTACTCCGCAAAGTTTCAGGGTACATAACCATGAGATGTAACCTTCTGTATATCGATGCCTTCGCGGGACTTTCGGGGGATATGTTCCTCGGGGCACTTGCGGACCTCGGGCTGGAGGCAGAAATCCTAACCGGGCTGCCTCAACTGTTGGGATTCGAGAATGCCAGATTGGAGATCAAACCTGTCCAACGCCGTGGTATCGCCGCGCGGCAGGTGGTGATTCATGTGGAACATGAGCATCACCACCGTCACTTACACCATATCGAGGAGATTCTTGCCAAGGCGGATCTTTCATCCCGTGCCGCTGAAGGTTCGCTCAAGACTTTCCGCTTACTCGCCGAGGCCGAAGCGAAGATACATGGCACAGTACCAGAGAAGATTCACTTCCATGAGGTGGGCGCTGTCGATTCGATCCTTGATGTGGTGGGGACTCATCTCGCGCTCGAGGCGCTCGGAGTTGAAACGATCCAGTGCTCACCCCTGCCCCTATCACGAGGTCAGACCAACATGGACCATGGCGTCCTACCGGTTCCTGCCCCCGCCACGGTGGAGCTTTTACGGGGTGTCCCCACTTATGCCATTGATATCCCATTTGAATCGGTCACACCCACGGGAGCTGCGCTTGCGGCCACATTAGCCTCTTCGTTTGGAGCATGGCCAAAGATGACCATCGAGCGGGCGGGATGGGGCGCCGGCACCAAGGAGGGAGGCGAGCTGCCCAACCTGCTCCGGCTCGTGTCGGGAACCACCAACGAGGGGATTTCATCGGATTGGGTTTGGGTTTTGGAGTGCGAGGTGGATGATATGCTCCCGGAATTCTTCGAACCATTGTGGAGTTTGGCTTTCGAGCAAGGCGCGCTGGATCTCTATCTGACTCCCGTGCAAATGAAAAAGGGGCGTCCCGGAACATTGATCACTCTGCTTGTATCTGATCTTCACCGCCGGGAGTGTGAACGGTTACTACTCGAACACACCACGACTCTAGGAGTCCGCCGAACCCTCTGTGAACGGGCTGTCCTTGAACGGAAAGTAGTCCCGGTAGAAACCGAATATGGGATGATTCCCGTGAAAATGGCTTCTACAGTACCTGGTAAAGCCGCGCCCGAAGCTTCCGCGGTGCGAGTGGCGGCGGCGAAGGCAGGTGTTCCCATGGCGGCCGTTTATAGCGCCGCGATGAGGGAGTGGAATAAGAGATAGATTCGGTCCTTTACAATCCGTATGGGCACAGGTAGAGAAACCTGGATCCTGTGAAGAGGTCCACCTTCGCCTTCAAGCCAAACAACCCGCTGGGTCCCTTGACCTTCTTGGTGACTGTTTTGGGATCTTTGCCAAGGCCACAGGCTTCTCCCGCACGGTCAATGGCATCTTGAAGGGTGCCGACCTTATCCACCAGACCCACCGCCACAGCTTGACGTCCCGTGTAGATGCGTCCCTCCGCCAGGGCCTCAACCCGCTTGCGGATGGCATCTTTTGACAAGTCTTTCGCAAAGAGCTGGGCTAGTTTTTCGGCATCCCCCTTATCTATAGCCATTATCACGGAGCTGGTCAGGGGTATCTGCGGGGAAGCGGAAGCCGCTGCAGCGTTCTTTTCCTCCTCAACAGGTGGACTGGTTGTGGTCGCCGCGGTGATAAGACTGGGAGAAGCCAGCCCAGGTGACAGGCTTCCCCATGCGGTGGATGGATAGAATACACCCTCCAGCGAGGCGGTGGTGGTGCCATCAGGAACTGCTCCACCAGGCAGAGGTTTATTCCATCCTTTGGCCAATGAAATCCTGTTACGTTCTCTTGATTCAGTCACCGCCTCCAGAAACTGTTTATAATAGTCATCGATGACTGCCTGGAACATGGCACGTTCGTAGCCTTTCATGTTCCGTGAGAAATCACCAGCGGTCTTATAGGCCCCTTTCTTGATCGTATCGAATTCAACACCCACTCTTTCAAGCAGATCCGAAATGTTGACCATCTTCATGAAGACACCGATGCTGCCGGTAAGGGTTCCGCTCATGGCGTAGATTTCATCTGCGGCGCAGCTGGCGTAATAACCTCCACTTGCCGCCACGGATCCCATGTAAGCGATGACAGGTTTTCCCTGCGCCTTGATCTTGCGTATGGCTTCGTAAATTTCCTGAGTGGGAGTAATCGCGCCACCGGGTGAATCCACATGTAAGACTACCGCCGCGATGGAGTCACTCTCCTCGCAATCCTCCAGAAGATCAATCCAATCTTCAGCGTCCAGGAGCGTACCAAACAATTGAACCACCGCTACTTTCTCATGAAACAGGCCGATTCCATCATCTGGAAGGAATATGAAGATGATGCCAAGGACTAGAGCGGCAAGGACCATGATGATGACACAAGCTGCGATCATGACAGACAGACCAGAATGACTGGGTGCATGACGCCGGGGGGGTGGTGCTGGAAGGGGTTGAGGGTAAATGCTCATCGTTTGACTGGAATCCGCCTCCTAGAACTGGCTTGCATTAGGCTGGTCCCTCAATACGCTGTTGAATCCAGCCATGGTGAAAACTTTTGGGAAAACCTCGTAATTGGATACCACAAGCCCACTTTCAAACTGAGCTGAAAAGGTTCCTGTCTGGCCTGGTTCGAGGACCATCGGACTTACAGGTACTGTCAGACGCATTTCGCCTCCATTTGCGCGGAGTTTTCCGGTACGGCCATAGAGGACCACTTCAGCCTGTACGCTTGACATGGGAACAGAGGACCCATTCACAATCTGTCCGGTTACGATGGTTCCGCTGGGACGATGGTTCACGCGCGTGTTCGTGACCTTGAGGTTTCGCTGGGGATAGATGTCATAGGTTCTCTGTTCAATCAGTTTCCCCTGGGAATCCTGGGTTGTCTGGATCTTGAGAATCTGCCTTTCGAGGCTGGCGATTGCGGTGGCGAGACTATCAAGGCGTGACAGGATCTGTTTGTCATTCAGCTGAGCGGTTTGCGGGGTGGCGGAGGGTACCGAGCCAGCGGTGGAAGTACGATCGATCGTGAAGCTTCTGACCTCGCTCATCGGTAATGTGTGTGTTCCCACCTGGGTTTTGAAGGTCAGTTCTCCATTTATCATCGAGATAATCTCACCTGTCAGGGATAGACCATTCGTTCCCACCAAAGTATCGGCTTCTACTGGATGCAGTGAAAAGATTCCAAGAAGACAGAACAAGAGGAAGGGAACCAGAGATAGACTCATGAACCTCACGCAATCTGATCGATGAGTGTTTCTTTTCATGGCTAAATCCGTCCTTGCTCCCTGGTGTTCAGGATTCATGGGAGAGCTCCACATCCAGGTGGCGTTGAGCCTCCTCGGTAACCAGGATAGCCAATTCCAGCGCGCGGCGGCCATCCTCTCCCGACACCACGGGTGGTTTCCCTTCCTGAATACACCGGATGAAATCCGCCAACTCCGTGGTGAGAGCGTCTTCCTCACGATTCATGTGAAGGACATAATGGTTGATTCCCGGCATGGGATCTCCCATCATCCGCTCCTCATTGTCGCTGAGCTTTCTGAAGACCGCAATCTCTTGCTTCTGATAGTCCAAGGAGATGTAGGTGTTTTTCTGGAAAATCCTGATTCGCCGTTGGGGTTGAATGGAAACACGGCTGGCGGTCAGGTTGGCCACGCACCCATCCTCAAAGGTCAGGCGGGCGTTGGCAATATCCTCATACCCAGTCAGTACGGGTACACCCACCGCGTCAAAGCGAGCCACGCGTGATGGCACAAGCGAGAGGATGAGGTCAAGGTCATGGATCATGAGATCCACGACCACCCCGATATCTTTCACGCGCGGGCTGTACAGGCTAAGACGATGGGCTTCGATGAAGCGGGGCCGGTCGAGGACTCTTTTGATCTCCATCACCGCCGAGTTGAAGCGCTCAATGTGCCCGACCTGCAACACCAATCCGGAAAGATCGGCCAAGCGAATCAGATCATCAGCCTCATCGAGCGTTTTGGTCATGGGCTTTTCGACGAAGACATGCTTTCCCCTGGCCAGGGCTGGAGCGGCCAGTGCATGGTGATAGGTGGTGGGAGTCACCACATCAACAGCTTCACAGACCTCCAGGAGGTCTTGCCAGCGTGAATAGAAGGGGACCTTTTCACGCTCCGCGATTTCCTCCCCGCGTTGAGGGTCGCAGTCATGAATGCCCACCAGCTCCGTGCTTGGAAGGTTATTGAGAATACGTGCATGGTGTTTGCCGAGGTGGCCGACACCGAACACGCCGATCTTGGTCCGTATGGTCATTTTCTTTGCTGGGATTCTATGAAACTTGGCCTCCGAAGAGAATTGGAGAGCATTTCCGTCCAGGTTCCAATTCTCCCTTGACATGAGAACCTGTAAAAGGTCATATTATCACCAAGCGCGGAAAGGAGGTGGTCACTAAATGATAGAAGGTTGTAGTAGTCTCTATCGGAGTTCGTTCAGTCGTGTTTATTCGGCGAGCGCAGGTGGCTGGGAGGGCAGACCGGGTTAGACCGGAGCTCCTGTAAACCGCCTGTTCGGGGAGCAGGATGACATCGTTGCAGTTGTGACGGTGCGCGTCCGGAAAAAGCCCGGCGCTCGCTCTCCAAACCAAGCAGTCCACTGACAGGGGGTCCAGAATCTGGATCCCCTGTTCGTTTTTGCTGGTTCAATCCCCCTGATTCGGAAATACTTCATCACCCGCTCGCCCACAATTTGTACTCGTGGGCGGAACCCTTCTGGCGGAGTTGCACTCCGCCGGGGGTTATGGCGCGATATCTCCGCGTGGGAGTACAACTCCCACAGAAGGCCCAGGTCCAGGAGTGCAACTCCTGGACCAGCTGGTTGGGCATGGACCAGCTCTTTGGGCCTATTTTGATTCTTTGTGGGTGCCGCGACGCGGCATGAGGGACTTTCTAAGGAACTTCCTTTTCTTTCTTCTGTCCCTCTCACTCCGAGCTTGACAGATAAATCCACCCCACATCAGGCACGTTTATACATGAGCAAAAAAGGAGAGGGGTGGGTTCCCCGGAAGGAATCCACCCCTTGACCTTTCAATCGGCTACGGCATCAACGAAGGTTAATCCCCCACTTCGTCGTATGCGTAGAGTTCAATGTCGATGGCGTTCATGTTCGCGATGTAAGGCAGTGTCCAAGCCGGGAGAATGCTATCCGGAGCGACACGAGCTGCGCCGAATACGAACACTCCACCGAGCTTATCGAGTGTGTAGAACCCACCATCCGGACAACCGGCCGAGAAGTCGAAGTCCACGAAGATGGAGTACACATCGAGACCATACGTCGCGGCGTCGCTCTCATCCTCCCAGGTTTCCGGATCGTCGAAGCCAGCGACGATGTAAGGCATACCCACCGTGGTGATGAGAGTGGTTGGTGACGTGAACGGATTGTTCGGGTCTTCGTTGCGCGTGTAGAACACCGGATTCGTGGGTACATCCACCGGAACCGCGTGAATACCACCAAATCCATCGTAGACCACCAGACCTTCCTGCGTGACTGGGAAGATCTCAGCGTCACGGCAGATATCCTGGCCTGGGAAGAACGGCCAGACATATCCGGAGTTGACGTAGTCGAACGGTTCACCCGCGGCGACAGACGGAATCAAGGGTTCGAGGAGTTTAAGCGGATCGTTGACCGGCAATCCAGCATAGGTTCCTGGAATGACCGGGCCAGCATCCGGAGTAAACTGGTAGCGTGCACCCTGGCTGTCGAAGATGATGTAACCATCGGCGCGGTTAAGCGGCGCATTGACATCAATCACGACCAAGGCAACCGCACGGATATTGGAGCCACCTGGGTTGGGTAGCCAGTAAGCACGGAACACGCCAAACGGTACGTCGTAGCCGATGGGCAGTGAATCAGTGCCTGGGACCAGAGGAGGCTCAGCAGGATCCTTGGTGTCACCCGCACGGTAGATACCGCCGAAGTCGGTCAGCACCCAGTAGCCTTCGCTACTCTGCGACATCTCGACGTCGACCGCACGGCCGATCGGGAATTCCGCGGAGGCCGGGAACGTGATCTCTGGCAGGATGTCGTCACCAGCGTTCTCCACGAAGGAGACAACACCCTCACCGTTGAGTACCACGAGATCCTCTTGCGCTGGTACGCCATTGTTGGCGATAGCCCGCTCCAGATCACGCGCGAAGTCGTTCGGATAGGAGAATCCACCAATCACCATCGGCGGGTGACCGATCCGTTCGATCTGACCTGTGGTCAACAGCTCATAGGCACCACTGTCGCATCCCGGTGTCCACGTGACGGTTGGTGTGGCCGTATCCGTAAACGTCGGGGTGAAGGTCTCAGTGACGGTCGGGGTATCGGTTGCGGTTTCGGTCGGAGTCTCGGTCTCCGTCGGCGTCTCCGTAACGATCGGGGTATCTGTCGGCGTCTCCGTAACAGTGTCAGTAGCAGTATCCGTTGGAGTCGGAGTCTCGGTAAACGGCGACTCTGTTGGAGTTTCGGTTGGCGGAAGCGGAGTTTCCGTCGGCGTGTCAGTTAGGATCACCGTAAAGGTCGGCGTCTCAGTAGCTGTATCAGTACTGGTCTCCGTCGGAGTCTCCGTAGCGGTGTCAGTAGCAGTATCCGTTGGAGTCGGAGTCTCGGTGAACGGCGACTCTGTTGGTGTTTCGGTTGGCGGAAGCGGAGTCTCCGTCGGCGTGTCGGTTAGGATCACCGTAAAGGTCGGCGTCTCTGTTGGAGGAACCGGAGTCTCCGTCGGCGTTTCCGTATCAGGAGTCTCCGTCTCAGTCGGTGTGAACGGCGACTCCGTCTCCGTTGGGGGAACCGGAGTCTCAGTTGGGGTTGGGGTCCACTCTGGGCAAGCAGCTGGAGCAGCGATGATAGCAAGACCCGACTCAATGCCTGATGGATCATCCATGGTGAAGTCCGTCTCGTTACCGGCCACATCACCCAGATTCGCCAGACCACAGTTCTCAATTGGCCAACCTAGAGGTCCGGTGCAGGGTAATCCTGCCTCATCCGTGCAGAGACAGAACGAGAAGGCACTCTCACCCTGTACATATACTGTCCCCGGTCCTGCACCCGGTTGAGCTGGGAAGCCCTGAGCGTTGAGCTGGTCAACAATCGATGCAACCAGCTCCGCTAAAGCCTCATCACAGGAGAATGGAGTCTCATCAAACGGCGATTCGTCGGCCACCGAGGCCGGATCCACCTCCACCACCGCATAAGCACCAGCGAGGCAATTGATTGGACCGCAGGTATCATCCTCAAACTCGGGCACCAGGCGGATGTAGAACGGCAGGCTGTTCGGTGTCACTTCACCAGCACAGAGAAGGGTAATATCCGCCGCATCAGCGCAAACAAATGTAGCGGTCTCAGTCGGCGTTTCGGTCGGCGGCACCGGGGTCTCCGTCGGTGTAAAGGCCGTCTCTGTCGGTGTCGAGGTAGGTGGCACCGATGTCTCTGTTGCAGTCGGTGTGAACGGAGACTCGGTCGGTGTCGACGTCGGCGGGACTGGGGTCTCAGTCGGCGTGTCTGTCAACCTCCCAGTAAAGGTCGGAGTCTCTGTTGGTGGAACCGGTGTCTCTGTTGGCGTGAAGGCCGTCTCTGTAGGTGTTGATGTCGGTGGCACCGATGTCTCTGTTGCAGTTGGTGTGAACACAGTTTCTGTCGGTGTCGAGGTCGGCGGCAACGAGGTCTCCGTCGGTGTATCTGTCAACCGGACGGTAAAGGTCGGAGTCTCTGTCTCGGTTGGCGGAACAAGAGTCTCGGTCGGGGTTGGCGTCCACTGCGGGCAAGCAGCTGGAGCAGCGATGATAGCCAGACCCGACTCGATGCCTGATGGGTCTTCCATCGTGAAGTCCGTCTCGTTACCGGACACATCACCCAGATTCGCCAGACCACAGTTCTCAATTGGCCAACCTAGAGGTCCGGTGCAGGGTAATCCTGCCTCATCCGTGCAGAGACAGAACGAGAAGGCACTCTCACCCTGTACATATACTGTCCCCGGTCCTGCACCCGGTTGAGCTGGGAAGCCCTGAGCGTTGAGCTGGTCAACAATCGATGCAACCAGCTCCGCTAAAGCCTCATCACAGGAGAATGGAGTCTCATCAAACGGCGATTCGTCGGCCACCGAGGCCGGATCCACCTCCACCACCGCATAAGCACCAGCGAGGCAATTGATTGGACCGCAGGTATCATCCTCAAACTCGGGCACCAGGCGGATGTAGAACGGCAGGCTGTTCGGTGTCACTTCACCGGCACAGATAAGGGTGATATCCGCCGCATCACCGCATATAAACGCGGTCGCAGTCGGTGTTTCTGTCGGCGGAACCGGGGTTTCGGTTACTGTCGGTGGGATAGCCGTTTCAGTCGGTGTAAACGCCGTCTCTGTCGGTGTTGAAGTCGGTGGGACAGCCGTCTCTGTCGGCGTGAAGGCCGTCTCTGTCGGTGTTAACGTCGGTGGGACAGCCGTTTCGGTCGGCGTAAACGCCGTCTCGGTCGGAGTTGATGTCGGAGGAATAGCCGTCTCGGTCGGCGTGTCTGTCAACCTTACTGTAAAGGTCGGTGTCTCCGTATCCATGGGAGTATCGGTAATGGTCGGGGTTTCGGTCGGTGTGGCCGGGCACTCATCATCGAGGCCGATGACTCCGAGACCCGAGGTCAGATTGGTGAAGTCGGTCTCGGTAAAGCTGCTCTCGTTGCCAGGAACATCACCAAGATTTCCAAGACCGCAAATGTCAATCGGCCAGCCATCAAGGCCACGGCAAGACAGACCCGCCTCATCCGTGCAGACACAGAAGTGGAAGGGAGCGTTGTTCTGGATGACCACATTGTCATCCGGACCTAACGAAGAAACCATTCCAATCGTCTCCAACTGGAATTGGATGTCCGCGAGCAACTGGGCTAAGGCTGTGTCACAGTCGAATGGGGTCTCATCAAATGGAGATTCATCGGCTACTGATGCCGGATCCACCAGGACCGTGGCCAGAATATCACCCTCGCAGACAATCGGACCACACGTGGCAGATGGGACTGGTCCACTTATGACACGGATGGTAAATGGAAGTGCCTCCATCGATGTTTCACCCGCACAGTACAACTTGATCGACCTGGCATCCGTACAGACAAACGGTCCAGTTTCGGTGGGTGTGGGTGTGGGGATCGGAGTATCCGTGGCTGTATCGGTTGGAGTATTCGTGAACGTATCGGTCGGTGTTCCCGTGGAGGTGGGTGTGTACGACCAATATGGAGTGCGTGTATTGGTAATCGTTCCTGTTGGAGTCGGGGTTACATTGAGCTCGTTCTCCACCGCGATACCAAGGCCGCACTGGAACAAGTTCGGAAATTCAGATTCATTCCCCTGAACTCCATCGCCCAAGTTGTAGATATTCTTATAACTGAGCGGATAACAAATCTCATCATCGCAGCTGGTTCCCACGATTTCCATTGAACAAAGGCCGATGTAGAAGCCCATGGAGGGGTTGGTGGCGGTGATAATAATCACTCCCGGCTCACCCGCCACTGTTGCGGAGGCAATAACACCCGCAGCCTGTGCATCGATCGCGGCTTTCCACTGACGGATAATCAGTGCCTTGGCGTCTTCACAGGAGAGGTTGACCATCGAGGCGGTATCGATCGTGTAATCCACCAATGTATCGGGGATTTCACATGAAATATATGGCGCCTCGAAACCAGGCAGAGTCCCTTCAACGATACGCAGACGGATCGGATCCGGCCCGCCAAACACACCGAGTGTGCATTGGCATAAGAGGGAAACCTTGGAACCCTTGATGGCAGTTCCGGGGGTTGGTGTTGGAGACATGGTGGGACCGAATAAGGTATTGGTTATTGTGGGTACCACGGTGTTGGTTGGCGTCGGTGTATCCGTTGGAGGCGGAGGAATTTGCGGGAAGATGCCATCGGCTGTGGCGCCACCCAGAAGAGCGATCTGATCCGAGCTGAGCACACACGGAAGGATCGCGATGCTATTGACATAACCACCATTCCCAACCTCGCCATCCTCATCCGAGAACAGGAGGGAGGGGAGTCCGGAGGCTGCGGTGTTAAGCGACCAACGGCCATCAACACCCGAGCTAAGAGTCTGAACACCCACTTGAGCTCCATCAAGGTACTTGGTCAACGTGGCGGTGGTCAAATCGAAGGTGACCGCTAGACGGTGCCAAGCATCTGGAGTGACATTGCCCTGATAGTTACCACTAATGCCAATGCCATTGGCCGCATTGAGGAAAAGATCGCCGTCATTAGCATTGGTTGGGCTTGTTTGAAGTAGTGCCCTATAACCAGTCGAGGTGGATGGATAGTACAGATCCATCACTAAACTGAATTGGTTCACGTAAGCCCCACCGCCATTCGCATCGATGCCCGGGAACATCTGGATGCCATCCGCGGGTGGGTAGGCCCCAAACTTCATGACATTGGCGGGTGTCCCATTGATATCGGAAATGCCAAAGGAAGTTGTGGTCCCAAACTGAGTATTAGCCCCCGCATTGCCACGGTAAGTGAGGTCATTTCCTGTCGATGCTTTGAGATTCCCGAGGTCAAAATCCCAAAGTCCGGCAACATCGCTGCACAGCGGCTCAAAGTAGGCATCGACCTCGAAAATGAGGGGTGATTCAAAGGCTGCATTGTTGCCATCACGATCATCGCCATTGCCAGCATTCCAATCATCATCGAACCGGCGGGCGGTGTTGCTGACGGAGTAGAAGTGCACCTCGAGACCAGTAACAGCACTTGCGAGTTTTCCACCTTGAGCATCCTGCAGAACGGTCAAACAGGCGATCAGGTCATTGGGGGCGGCAGGATTGCCACCACCAAATGCGGTTGGGGCAACTTCTTCAGCCAGCAGGGTGAAACCACTCGTGGGCGGTTCCGCTTGAGTGACATACACATCATAATGGTGGAAGACACGGCCATCTCTCCCATTATTTCCACTGAAGACACGCAGCTCGTTCAGGTCAACTTGACCGCCCAGATCCCAACGAGCCACAAGGGCTGGAACATTCTCGCCTGGGAAGTCATTCAGCAGCCCTGTCAAGCCACCGAGTGTGGCGCCATCGGTGAACGCGGCCTGTTGGTCAGCTGGATTCGTATTGACCGGATGCCAGCCACCCGAAACGACGGTGGCCACATTGCCATTCAAGTCATCGACGGCGGATGGTTCAAAGGCCAGAGCAGCCAGAGAGTTCACACCTTCGGCCACGGAAGCGATGATGCCGGTACGATTGATGTCCTCAATATTCTGGAGGGCAATGGCATTGACGCCACCGACTTGGATGGTTCCAGCCCTTACCACATTCGGGAAGACGCCCGAGGTCAGGTTGAGCGTATCCGCTGGAGCGGTAAGCGGATCTCCTCCATCCAGTGAAATAAACAGATCGGGCGAAGCGGCGACGTTGAAAACATCATCGCCATCGCCTGTATAAATGAACAAATTCTGAAGTCCAATCGCGCTCAGTCCAGCTGAAACCACGTTCAAGGTGTCGGTAGCAGTGGCTGAATCGATGGCAGCCGAATCCACGGTGAGGTTTTCAACATTCGAAAAGAGGAGGCTCTCGAAAGCCACACCATCGCTGGTTCCAAAGACAGAACCTTGTCCTCCGCCAGCATCTTGGACACTGATGACATCCTCTTCACCTGGGGAAACCACGGTGAAGTTGGTAAAATCGTTAATTTCAACTGGCTCAAGGCCGGTAAAGGCGATGCTTCCACCATCCCAATCTACCTGGCCGGAACCCGGAAGGGGCCCTGGAGTATACTTGCCCTGATAGGCCCCCGTGGCATTCAGGGCGAGGGTATCTGGACCCCCAGCACCACCATTAAAGACGATCTCAAACGGGAAAGCGCCTCCGCAAAAATCGAAAATCAACTTTTCGGATTGATTTGTTCCATTAAAGGACACGCCAGACAGGTCAGCCGCCGGGGCACCCGTAATGACGGTTCCCGTGGGTTCATCCGCGATGACGAGATTGGATCCTAGTAAAAAGATACGGTAGGAACGCGGGGTCAGAGAGGGCAGGAGAGAGAGAACCGGGCTGCTTTGGTTAGAGGTAACCGCGATCTGATCGATTTCAACTGTCATGGTGGCACTATGAGCACCAAGATTCACACCCGCGGTCTGAACAGTATCATTGCTCGGAACTCCGCTCAGAGGAAAAGAGTAAGTGTGAAAACTACCATCCACCATAACCGAGGCGCTACCCAGTGACTGGAATGCGTATCCACTTCCCGTGTGCATGAAGAATTGCACAGGAACCGTGGCTGGTACGACATTCTTGGAGGCAACACCCACACTCATGGTGAATTCAACGTTATCATAATTGCTCAGATCGGTCGGACGGCCAGCGAAGCCTGAGGAAAAACCATTAAAGATATTAACCGCTCCCCCATTAGAGCCGTCGGCGTCAGTCCAAGTCAGAACCCCATCGGCGCCCCTATTCGGATTCATGGAAAGACCCGTTTGGTTTTGACCACCGTCGTTTCCGACTACGGCGGCATTGTCCCAATTTACAATTGCTCCATTCAGTCCATTATCGGGAGAACCGGGACTAAACGAGGCGAGGACCCGGCTGGTTTGCGCGAAGCATTCCAGAACCGAGCGGACCTCATTGAGCATAAAGGTTGCGTCATTGGCATGGGAACGTATGTTTATTCCCCAAGTGCGTACATAGACCTTCTGAGCTGCTGAGAGACCACTCAGCGAAAGTCTGAAGGTGGTTGCTGGGGTTCCAGCGGTAATGGTCTGGTCAGCCCCCAGGGCCACATAATTGCCCCCCGATGAGGCTTGCACGAAGAACTGAACATTGATGGTGGGATCGGCTCCAGTGTAAGCAACATCGAATTCAAGGGCGGAAAGGCCTGTCAGATCGACTCCGCCCGCGCCTGGTTGAAAATGGGCGTTGGTGTTATTCCAACTATCTGAAATGGCGCCCGACGTAGTGGCCGGACTTAACCAATTCAGAGCACCCCCGGAGGCCGAAATGGAGGAAATGGTTCCAAAATTTTGTACCCAGCCTTCCGTCCCTGAGTCAAACGTGTTCAGGACACGAGGGGATTGTGCATAGACACCCCCGGCGAAGATACACGCTACCAGTAGAAAGCGGACCGCCTTACGCATGAGTCACCTCTCTATGCAATTAGGATACGACACAGATGCCACACAAATTTGCAGACTACCTGAACATAGCACGATTACCATGGAACTGGCAAGAGTACTTTGTCGATTTCTTTGAACATTTAATCCTTGTGGAAAACACCCCCTTCCAATGTCGGCCAAGAGACACGTAAGTTGAGTGGAAAGGGGTTCCAAGGAGTGCCTGAAGATGTACGATTCCGGCATTCTAGAGCACCACTGGAGGGTAAAAGATCATGGGTGAAGTCTCCCGGAGGGAGTTTGTGAAAGCAGCTGTGGGAACTATGGCTCTGGCAAGTGCGGTTAGAACTGCCCGGGCTGGATCGATGAGTGCCCTATCAAGGTCCGCCGTGGTGGGGGCCAATGAAAGGATTCGTTTGGGGGTCATCGGCACTGGAGGGATGGGGGTGGGCGATATGATGACCTTCCTGAAGTTCGATGATGTGGACTGTGTGGCGGTCTGTGACATCGATTCGGAACGGATGTCGAAGGCGGCCCAGAAGGTTGAGGAGGCACGCGGTAAGCGGCCTGATGAAACAGGGGATTTCCGTAAGATCATTGATCGCAAGGACATCGATGCTGTTTGTGTGGCCACACCTGATCACTGGCATGCGCTTCCCACGATCTATGCTTGTCAAGTAGAAAAGGATGTCTATTGTGAGAAACCTCTCGCCACCAGCATTGGCGAGGGGCGGGCGATGCTCAAGGCCGCGCGCGCCAATAAGCGGATTGTCCAGATGGGGACCCAGTGGCGCAGCGCACCGCATATGGCCGCCGCGGCGGAGTATGTCCAATCCGGCAAGCTCGGCAAGATCCGTCTGGTACGTTGCTGGGCCTACCTGACATGGATTAAGAATGTGGGCCATCCAGCGGATGCTCCAGTTCCAGAGGGGGTGGATTATGACATGTGGCTGGGACCCGCTCCCAAGCGGACCTTCAATCCCGGAAGGTTTCATTTCAACTTCCGGTGGTTTTGGGACTATGCAGGCGGCTTGATGACCGACTGGGGGGTGCATCTGCTAAACCTCGCGCTGTGGGCGATGAAGCCACCTCCGCCGCTACGGGTCACATCGGTGGGTGGAAAATATGTCTGGGATGATCTTTCCGAGACACCCGATACTCAGAATACCCTTTATCAGTTCCCTGACTTCAGCCTGATCTGGGAGCATCAATGCGAGACACGGACCGAATTGGATGGACGTGAACATGGGGTGGCTTTCCATGGCACCAATGGAACTTTGACCTTGTGGAGCAATGGCTGGGAGGTGGTTCCCGCCAAGGATTCCGGCCTGGAGCCTGAGAAACATGAGGATGATGAGGACAGCCGTCCAAGACATGTCCGCAACTTCCTGGACTGTATGAGGTCGCGTGAGTTGCCGGTGGAGGATATCGAGGTGGGGCATTATGTCAGTACCATTGCTCACCTAGGGAACCTGGCGTTACGCTCCAAGGGCGTGGTCGAGTGGGATCCCAAACTCGAGCGGGTGTGGGGTAATCCCGCAGCGAACAAGATGATCACCCAGGCTTACCGGAAGCCTTGGAAGTTGGAGGTGTAGGAGAAAGCTCACTCCCCTGCCCCCTTTTGTAATCATAGGAAAGGGGGTGGGGCTGTCATGGCTGAGTAGCGAATTCATTCGCTTGGGTTGAGCTGGGCCCAGGAAGGCGGATGAATTCGCTAGTCCGAATGATTTGAATACAGTTTTCAAAAAGAAACTTTGTAAAAGTAAGACAAAGAGCCCTCCTTTGAGATGAGATGTCCTCCAGATTCAGGAGACCGTAATTTATTTGCTTCACTGAGCCTGGTGCCGTAGGATGAAACGGTCGTTTATTGAAACGAAATGGTTTACAAGGGACTTGGGCGACTACCTTACGGATAACCTTTTCGCTGCCCTACAGCAAGAATTGCTTGAGAATCCGCAGAAGGGTATATGGTTATTCAAGGAGCGGGTGGATTGCGAAAACTCCGGCTCTCCGACCCAAAAAGAGACAAAGGTAAGCGTGGAGGCGTTCGAGTTTACTATCTGTATGTTCCTGAGAAAGATCGTATCTATCTCATCGACATCCACGATAAGGATGAAAAGGCCTACCTGAGTCCAGATGAGTTGAAGGTTCTCGGTTCGATTGTTAGTAGGATCAAAGCGGAGTCCAACAATCCCGCGAGGAGCAATATGCGATGAGTAAAAAATGTCCAAGGCCACCTCTGTTTGAGAGGTTGAAAAAAGGACTGGAGGAAGCACTCCAACATACTCAAGGGGAAATGGAGCTGAAAACCACTGTTTTGGAAGTCCCTGATCCCCCTCTTACACCCAAGAAGACAAGCACTCGAAAAATTTCTCGTGTCTGCGGTCTTTCAATCTCCAGTTCCCAAGACCGCTCCTCAATGGCAGAGTCAGCACCCATAATAAGGGCCAAGAGCAAGGTTTGATCAATCCAACAAATCCCCCTCTATCCCCGATGGACATGAGCCCTTTCTCTCCCACTGGGGATAGAGGGAAGTGAAAAACCCGTCCTGTTTGCCCATTACCCTTCCCCACTTCCCTTGTAACATTCCCCTCGCGGAGACGTCTCTATTGATAGATGGATGCGATCAGGCGCTTCAGACAGGCTATTGAGCAACACCGGGACCGGGTCTACACCCTCGCCTATTATCATCTGGGAAATAGCCAGGAGGCCGAGGATGTCACCCAGGAGGCCCTGGTCCGGCTCTGGGAGCATTGGGAGGAGGTGGGTTCACGGCAGTCCCCACGCCCCTGGCTCATCCGGGTAACACGCAACCTGTGCATCGACCGTCACCGGCGCGCACGGCGGAACCAGGAAACCTTCACTGCCCTGGATGACCCAGAGACCCTGGAAGTCCAGGCGGCGGACCCCGGACCGGCGGGAGCCTATGAAGCCGTGGAAATCCGTGCCCGCCTGGAAAGCGCCATTCAGCAGCTCGAGGAACCTCAACGCAGCGTGGTGATCCTGCGTGAGATCGAGGAACTCAGCTACCTGGAGATTGCTGAGGCATTGGACCTCTCCATCGACCAGGTGAAGGTCACCTTGCATCGTGCAAGGAAGAAACTCCGCAAGGAACTCATGGAAAGGGTGCCCGTCGATGAAAGGTAACACACAAGGCAATCCCTCCTGGGCAAGCGAGCGGGTGGAGGCCTATCTCGATGACTTGCTGACCAGCGGGGAGCATCAGGCATTCGAGGAGGAACTGGAGCATTCCCTTGAACTCCGCGAGGAAGTCGAAGCGGCCAGAGAGCTCCAGAATCAGCTTCGCTCTCTCCCGATCCAGAGTTGTCCGGAAGGGGTAACCGCACAAGTGCTCCAGCGGATTCAGAAAAGGGAGAGTCCTTTCTCACACTTGCGGAGATGGTTGTTCCTCTCTGAGTGGGTTCAGCCGCGTTCTTCGCTGGCAGTGTTGGCGGCCGCGTGCGTGGTCATCCTCATCCTGGTGTTCCAAACCAATCGGCCAATCGAACCGCCATCCCCGCGTCCCACCCCCCGTGAGGTTCGCGCCGCCGAACGGGAAATCGAGGTCACACTGGCCTTCCTGGCCCATGTGGGCGCCAAAACCGGAGCGGCGGTTCAGGCCGAGGTCTATAAATCCGCCGTGGTAGTCCCGATTCAAGAGACAGTCCGCGCGATCTCGCAAACAGGTTTCGCTGCATCGATTAAATCACTAAAAAACAAGGAGAGTTAATCATGACAAAATGGTTCGTAGCAATTCTTTTATTGTTTCTCTTTTCGGGAGGTGCCTGGGCACAAGCAGCTCCGGTTAGCTCCACGGCTGGTTCCAACATCGAATGTTCCTCGGGCGTGGTCCAATTCACTCTGGATTTCCCCAGCGGAACAAAGAAACCCGCCGTTTCAGTAAACCTGGAAGGCCCCATGATCCGCATTGCAACCGCCGCGGCGGCTGAAGCTGCCCCGCCCATTGGTAAACTTCTCGAAAAAATCGAACTGATTCAGGTCAAGGTGTATGAGGATCTTCAGCAAGATGCCACCTCGGTGCTCAACATGGCGGCTAAGAAAATCGAAGAGCTAAAACAACAAGGTTGGACAACTGTAGTCAGTGTTCCCGATGATGACGAGACAGTCGATGTTCTTTCGAGAACCTCCAAGGATGCGATTCTGGGCTTGGTGGTGCTGGTGGCCGAGAAGGATGAGGTCGTTTTTGTGAATCTGGCAGGTGAGATTGACCCGGAAAGACTCGGAAGAATGATTGGCAAATACAAGGAGGGAATTCTTAAGGGAGAATTCGATTTCGAGGATTTGCTCTCGATGGAGGAAGGGGTTGATAATGACATCAAAGCAGAGCTCAAAGAGCAGATGAAGGGCAAAGACAAGGACAAGGAGAAAGAATCCAAGCCGGAGGCTGAGTCCACTCCACCCCAGTCCCCTTAAAAGCAACCTTTTCTCAAAGGTCCAGAAAGATACAACGGAGGAGTGGTGATGACTTGCTCCTCCGTTTCGTTTTTAGAGAAAAACCGGGGCTAGCGCCTATCCTACTGCCCCATACCAACCCTCCTTTTTCCTCATGCGCGAGTGCATGAGAGCCAGAGGGATAGGACCCGATGGAACGGGTCCCTCCATTGCCTTTTCCATCATGCGCGAGTGCATGAGAGCCAGAGGGAAGGGAGTGTTACTCCACCCACACCGGAATGGGAATAGTCTGCTCGTAACCGCCACAATTGCCGAATCCACAGTGCTGGTGGCGTACATTTACCCACAGGACATGCAATCCAGGCTCGATATCCGGACGGGTTTTCAATTGAAGAAGCATTTCAGTGGACACCTGGATAGGCTCATTGAGCTCGGCTTTGTAGACCAGTTGCTCGAAAGAACCATCGGTCTTCACCTCGACTTGAACCGGCTTATGGATTTCAGCGCCAGGACGTGGAACCGAGTAGGCCGGGAGCGCGATCAAGCGGACATCGAAAGCCTCTCCCGGTTGGATCGTGTCTGGCAGGGTATCAGCAAGATAGAGGAGGAACTCGCCACGATGGACAAAATAACTCTGGTTCCAGGCTCCTGAGTATCCAACCCAGGTTGGGTCAAAACGTTCATTGAGCGCCTTCTGGACCAATTGTTCATTGATCTTCTGGCGCCGTAAGCGTCCAAAACGGTCAACGATAAAGTATTCACGGTCCTGGGTAATCTGATAATCCGCGCGTGTCTTCCCCTTCTGGTCCGCGGCCACAATGACTTCGGGGTGAAGACCCGTGGGGGGATAGGTTCCTTCCGTGATCACCACTACTTGTAGACCTTGTGGCCCAAGACGTTCCTGCCAGTCATTGATCCGTTGGATGGTTTCGATGGGCACATCGCTTCTGGCCCCCACATAGAGGACAAGCAAGACTTGGCCCCGGTGACTCACCCATGTAGGGTCAAAACCGGCGCCGGAGTCTTTGGCGGATACCGGCGGCGCGGCCATCCCTGATTTGGGAGGTTGCATACTCTCGGCCCCAGGAACCAGGGAAACGACAAGGACCATCAGTATGAGTGGAAACAACCGCCAGTAACTGAAAGACTTCATCCTATTAGCTCCTGCAAGCGATATTCGGGTACATCTTAATCTTCTATTATCGTAAGGAAGTGGCCCAATCATGAGGAGGGGGAGACAATCTTGCCTCCTCTCCGTTCCAAAAAATTTACTAAGAGACGGCGATACGGGCCAGATTCCTTGGTTTTCTTTTAGTTTTTTTTATCTCCTTCGCACAACCCAGAGGGGTCTGCCTGTGTGGTTTTATCACAAATGGGTTGCTCTCTTGAAAACAAAACGGCAACCTTTCGCTCCGGAGAGTCTCCTGCCATACCTATTTGGACGGATCATCAAATCGATTCATTCATCCGCATCTTGTTCACGGTGAGTGGCGGAATGATGCCTCCTGGCTGGTCTTATTGCTGAATTATTTACAATCCTCCCTGTGAAACACGGGACAAGTCATCTACTTTTTCTACTCCTTGTTCACCAGCAAACAGAAGAAAATGGATAAGGAATGACCGGCTCCTTTTTATCTTCGTGGTTACTACGACACAGCATGAAAATCTACCTCTACCCCAATTTCCAAACCGGTGAATCCTCCAGGTGAATGTTGTTGACCTGAAGATAGTGGAAGGGGATCTGATCGGGAGCGGGGGCATAAGCGCGTGTCAGGCCAACACTCAGGATCACGCCGACACCCGATGTGAGCCTGGAAGCTATCTCCTGGATCCGAGTTTCATCAGGAGTCACATGGTCTTGTTTGAACAAACGGATATCGGTTACTGGTAGAACGGCCTCGTAAATTCCATCACTGGTTACCAATCTGATGCGCGGTCCTTTTCCTTCTTTCACCTCAAGATACAGACGTGGCCTTCCTTGGGGAAGGATACATCCCAGCGATGCAGTTCCCTCGCCCGGTGGCGTGGCGAGGCATCTGGGACCTTTGCGGACCAAGTTGGAACCAAAGAGAGCATGGAGGCTCAGCTGGGCCACCCGGTTCAGAGCTTTCCAGAAAAGGGAGGGTTTGATTGTTTCCTTGGCGGTCGCATTGCGGGGGTTGAATTGGTGGTCTTCGGTCTCAGGCGGGTGAGGTTTCGGAAACACTGTTCCCAGGTCCACGAACACACCCATCTCGAAGAGTCCGCCATGACAAGCCAGATAACGGTTTTCCAGGCGCTGGGGGGCGGGAAGGGTGGGGCGGATGTGACGGCCAGTTTGCCAGTCGATACCCGCGGTGCAGAAGAATCCGGGCTGCATCCGGGTCAGGTGGTTGACCAGAATAAGCACCATCAAATCCTCAAAGATGGATGATTTGTACCTCTCCCCACTTCTTGCTCAGATACTCAGCCACTAACCGTCGATGACAATAATCAGGCTTCAGCTCACTGCACAATAATGCAGTAGGAACACCAAACAGGGAAGGGGGAATTATCTCCTCTACCTTCCGTTCCTGAAGAAGCTCAAAAAAACGGCGTTCGTAATCCTCCCAACCACACTTTTCTCTTTTGAAAGCATCCAGAATGTCTTGTGTGGGAGCCAATAAAGGCTCATGGAGATATTCGGCGCCACAGATTTCAGATAAGAAGTAAGGAAGGTCTTCACGTTTGGCGAAACGAGCAAGTTGAGAGGTGTTGTTCAAACGGACATCCATGACACGCCGGATCCCGGCGGATTTCAGCTGCTCAAAGAACTCTCCGGCGGTCTTTTGGGTGAAACCGATCGTATAGATTTCCACTCGGGTTCCTCCTCGAATTCAAAGAGCGGCAATTGACCATGGGAACGTTCCTGTTTCTCCCTGGCCTCCAGCCGACGGAGCTCCTCCTCAGTCTGAAGGGTCCCATCACCACGGATGTGCAGAAGGTTCATCCCATACTCGAGTAGCACCTTCCCGGCCAATAAGCGCCGGTGACAACCAGCGGGATCCTCCTCGCCACACATCAAGGCCACACGTCCCACGCGCGCGGCCTCAATCACCCGTGCGATTCCAGCCCGGAACAACTTGGACTTGGCGAGGCGGCCATAGAGCACATATCCCGCGTCATCATAATAGGACATGCTGGCGGGTCTTCCACCCAATTCCTCCCCCAGGAAGAGGTACTTGATTCCTCGTCCCCGCAAGGAAAACTCAAGATTGTCTTTCGAGAAATGGGGTGTGTATTTCGAGTAGGGACTGCTGCGTACATCTACCAACAGGCTGATGTTATGCGCGGCAAGCAAATCGAAAAACACTTCCTCGGCATGGTTTGAGTGGCCGATTGTGAACACCTCGAGTCCCTCACCCATGGATCCCATCTCAATGTTTCCTGTTTCCCCCATGGAATCCCTCAATCCGGATAGGTGAAGTGGATGGGAGCCTCGACCTCCGGGTGGAGGCTGCGATGGACTGGGCAGGCATGAGCGGCATGTTCAAGTTTTCCACGCGCCTCGGTGGAAAGACCCGCTGGCATCTCGATATGAACTGTGAGTTTTGCGATGCGGCGTGGAGGAGAGGACGTCATCTCCTTGACTACATGAACTTTGGCCTCCTCGAATGGGTATCCACTCCGTTGCGCGACAATCCCCATGGTGGTAAGGATGCAGGTTCCTAGAGCTGTCCCCACCAGATCGGTGGGAGAGAAAGCCTGACCCTTACCCATGTTGTCGACAGGTGCAT
>CAZORO010000013.1:19888-27471 GCA_964581845.1 uncultured bacterium | reverse complement strand
ATGATGATACCGGATCGGACCGTGGCAAGAATTAATATGATCGCGATCGAGGGAGTATTCTATTGAATTTCCAAATTTATCGCGTCTCAGATTTCTCAGTTCGATAAGGATGGATTCCTGAGGGTGCAAGGACATGTCTTCCACGCCGATCTATTGCACCGTTCCGGGCGGAACGGGAGTCGCAATCCATGCGGGTCCCTGATCTGCTGTTACAACACCACCCATAACATCCCCTACAAACAGTTCCATCATGCGACCTATACCCCCATCAAGAAGCTGGATGATGAGCAGGTCCGTGAGATTGCATGGAAGGAGTGGGGGGAGATACAAACGAGGGTGAGGGTTTGAGCTGGGATGTGAAATGATAAAGGAACCTTACATGACTGCTGATGGGTAAAACGATGAGGAACATCTGTGGCGAGACTGGATCGATCACGATCCCGGTATCTTTGGTGGGAAAGCGATTATCAAGGGAACCAGAATCAGCGTTGCATTTGTTCTGGAATTGATTGCCTCCGAATGGACAATCGATTCAATTCTGGAGAGTTATCCTCACCTTTGCCGGGAAGGAATCTTGGCTGCTTTATGGTATGCCGCCAGTCTTCTCCATGAGGATCGTGTTCAAAATGAATAAATCCAGCGTATGAGATGATGGATAATCTATAAACCGTGTCGGAGGCTTCTATGAAACCTTGGCGCTTTGTCGGCATCAACTTCGATCACATGCACATGGGCGACCTGCTCCGGATGGTGAAGGAACATCCCAACGCGGAGGTTGTTGGGATCTGCCATGAGGACCGCGCCGCGATGATGAAGGTGGCCGAATGGCTCTCCATTCCGGAGAGCATCATCTTCACCGATTACCGGGAGTGCTTGGAAAAGACCGGACCTGATGTAGCCATTCTCTGCCCGGCGACCGCCACCCATGGAGAATGGACCTGCAAGGTGGCTGAGTATCCAGTCCACCTGCTCGTGGAGAAACCCTTCGCCGCCTCTTTGTCCGAGGCCGATTCAATGATCCAGGCGGCGCGAAAATCTGGAAAGTTACTCGCGATCAACTGGCCGCTGGCCTGGTACCCGCCGCATGTCACCTCCAAGCGATTGATCGATGAGGGGGTCATCGGAGATCTAATCGAGGTTCACTACTACGATGGCAATCGGGGCCCGCTCTGGCATGTGGCTGATAAAGCCGAAACCAGCGCCGAAGCAGCCGCTAAAAAATCTGAGAGCTGGTTTTATCAGAAAGAGAAGGGTGGCGGTTCGTTGCTCGATTACCTCGGCTATGGGGTCACATTGGGAACCTGGTTTCATGGGGGGAGAGAGCCACTTGAGGTGACCTGTGTGGTGGATGACCCGCCTGGCCTTGAGGTCGATGAGCACAGCATCACCGTAGTTCGATACGATTGTGGTCTCTCCAAGTTTGAAACCCGATGGGGAACCTTCACGGACCCCTGGACTCATCAGCCCCAACCCAAATGCGGATTTGTGCTCAAGGGGACGGAGGGAACCATCAGCAGTTACGACTATGAAAAGACCATCCGCCTCCAGTCTCGGGACTGTCCAGAAGGGAAGGACATCCCAGTGGACACGCTCGAACCTCCCCGCCGGAACCCTATTGAGTACTTCATCCATTGCCTGGAATCCAACGAGCCGGTGCGAGGACCTCTGTCTCCTGAGATTGGACGCATCGGGCAGAGGATAGTGGACTCAGCGGTGCTCAGCGCGCGGTTGAAGAGGACGGTAACATTGGTGGGGTGAGGGGTACAGTAACTGGAGATCAGCCTTCACCACCGATCGCTCGCTCGGTAGACTTCGCATTTAGGTGTTAGTCGGGATTGGAGGTGATAATCATGCTTCACATACCCAAGAAGGTTCTGTATGACGAGGATCATAATCCAGTTGCGGTTTTGATCGATTATCCTATCTGGCTCAAGGTACAAGAAGAGGTCGAAACATTGGAAACTGAACCCAAATTAGTCGATCTTTCCCCATTTGTGGGTGTTCTTAAACTTACTGAAGACCCAGTCGAGTTCCAACGCAGAATCCGGGATGAATGGGAATGAGAGTCCTCTTGGATTCAAACATTGTGATCTCTGTCCTCTTGGGAAAAACCCGGCTCGATAAGCCAACCGATGAGTATTACATTTCGACGATCACTGAAATCGAGGTTTTTTCTTATCCAAACTTGAGCTCCTCAGAGGAGGAAGCGATACGATCTATGCTAGGTGAGATGAACATCGTCCAGCTTTCCAGGGAGGTCAAAGAAACTACGATTAGATTACGAAAAAAGCATCGTCTGACAGTTCCTGACGCCATCATCGCGGCAAGCGCACTCGTCATCGGCGCTGAATTGTGGACCAACGACGCTAAACTCCTGAAAATCCCCGAGATCCAGTCAACATCTCTCCCTCCGCTAGGTTCTTGAGTGATTATATCGATTGAACCTTTCTCTCCTTTCAATCGTCTGTATGGTTGAAAGCAGGTCATTCCCTTGCGCTCCAACAAAGAGTCCATACAAAACGAGTTGCTAGCCTTGCGCTGCCGGCGTGGAGCTGAAGGAGCCATGGAGGAATTGATCCGCCTCTGGGAGGGACGGCTTTTCTATTACATACGCCGCTTGGTCGGTCAAGAAGTCGATGCCTGGGATGCCCTCCAAGAGACTTGGATCAGCGTGCTGCGTGGCATCCGGAAATTGCGCGATCCCAAAGCCCTATCTCCCTGGCTCTACCGGACTGCCCGTAACCAGGCGATGAACCTGCTGAGGAAACGTTACCGGGATCAAGACCTCTTTCCGGAAGATCCCCCTGATCCGGATGATTTCGCTGGTCAGGAGGATAACGGCTTTGAGGAGGCTGAACGGGTTCACTTTGCCCTCGACCAGATCTCCCTCAACCACCGTGAGGTACTGACCTTGCATTTCCTGGAGGATCTTTCCCTCGCCCAGATCTCGGAGGTCTTAGGGATAACCGAAAACACGGTCAAGTCACGCATTCATTACGCCAAGCGCGCGTTACGAGAGATCCTGGAGAAGGAGGATCGTCCCCATGCCTGAGGAGCAGTTACGGCTTCGGGAGCAGCTGATCCGTTTGGAACACACCAATCCCGAATACCGGAAGAAATATGAACAGGAGGTATCTGAAATGTTAACGCAGGAACTCAAAGGGATGAGGAAATGGAGTCTTGTGGCGACCGGATTACTCTCGGCCGGTTTAGGAGTGACGTTCTCAATGGCAGCTGTGATTGGAGGAGGCTTGCCGCCGCTGATCCGCATCGGTTTTGCCCTTGGAGCTGCTTTCGCTTTCGCTTGGGTGGGCATGGCGGTCTGGATCCTGATAGGTGGCGTGCACAAGAGCAAAGAACACCCCACCTGGATGGCCAACTGGGCTTGGGGAGTGACCCTGACCATGATGATCATCTTCCTCATGCAGGCGGGGAAGAACCCGGATTCGGTCCGGTCGATCTTCATGGTGCTTAGCGGATTGGTCTACTTGCTGATCGGCGCGCTCTTCTTGATCAGGAACTGCATCGAACAGTCTGAACTGAAGACACACGAGAAACTGCTAGAGATAGAACTCCGGCTGGCGGAGATCGAGGAGCGGATCATCGCTCGTGGATAAATGAGCCCCTTCGATAATAAAATGGAGATAACGTAAAGTAGGAGTGGCGAATTCATTCGCCTTGTCCCAGCCACGCAAATGATCTGAAGACCTCAGTCCATAAAATGAATGAATCCGCCACTCCTACTCATGTCGTCAAGGAGGTGAAAAGGACTCCATGCCACGGTATGTGACTTCCCTGGAGGGCATCGTTCCTGAGGATCTGGATGGCTTCTTTGTAGATTGGGGATTTCCCCCATCTAAGGAGCAGCATTACGAGATCCTGAAGAATAGTAGTCATATCGTACTGGCCTTGGATGAGAGCGGACGAGTGATTGGACGGATCAATGCCCTAAGTGATGGCGTCTGCTGTGCCTTTATCCCCCTCTTGGAGGTCCTCCCCCAATTCCAGCGTTCGGGGATTGGCTCAGAATTGCTCCGGCGGATGCTCGGAATTTTGAAGGTTCCCCATGTCGATCTGGTCTGTGATCCCCCCTTACAGGCCTTCTACGAACGTTTTGGGATGCTACGTTGTACTGCCATGGTTCTCCGCAAGCGGCTGGGCCCAACCTAAGCCCGTATCGGTTGTTCCACTTAAATTTTGCCTGTTTTTGAATGGTATCACAGAAACGAATCATATTGCACTTCTCTGTAAACCCATGAAAATTATAGATTTATCACTTCCTTATAAAACATTATAAACTAATCTATTGACAAGAACGGCTTATACCTGTATTGTCTTATATCGGAGGGCTGGGAGACGTTCTCCATCACCACTTTACCCACAGTCCCACCTCCAGCCGTGAGGGGCACCGGCAGGGAAGCCAGAGACTCTCACGATGACACGTCCAATGGAAAGGTCGGTGGCCAAGGATGGCACAGGGACTGAGTATTCCAGCCGTATCCCCGCAACTGCGGGGGTTCTTTAATTCGTTCCTCGAGGATGCCAAGGGGAACGGAAAGTCTTCCACAAGTACGGATCAAGCGGTTAATGGTTCAGGAGAGGATGGCGCTCTTGTGGAAAAGGGCGATATCCTTGAACTGGGGAAGGGAATACAACTGCCCCCCCTCAGCAATGCTTCGACTGGGTTCCAGCTCGCACCGAATGGCACCTACCAGTTCTCGCGGACCAGTCTTTCAGCCTCGCTTGAATACTCTTTATCCGAAGCGATCATCCAAGCTGGTAGGACAGAGGACGGAACGAATATCTTCGCCTCGTTGACCAACCTGAATATCTCACTCAGTGTTTCGGCGGAGTATGAGGAGGCACTCATACAAACCGGCCGGAATCAGGAGGGGGACCCGATCACGAATTTCAGCAACGCGGCCCGCCAAGCCGTGGATCGTTTGAGAGCCCAACGGATCAGTGCCTCCATGAATTTCAGCCTGTCATTCAGTCAAGCATCCATTTCCTTTTCGGATTCACTGGACCTGCAAGGGGATTTAGAGGCTCTGGCCATGGATGGCAGTCTAGCAGGATTGGCCACCTTGTTGCGGACCTTCTTCGGAGATGATGAAAGGTTTGCTGACTTCATTGAAAACCTCAAAGGCTTCATGAGCGGGATGAGTGGCTCCGCGCCCGTACCCAGCAATGGGGTGGATGCCCTAAACGAAATCGTCGGGGATGGCACCAATTTCATCTCCCTTCAGAGTCAATCGGTTGAGGTCTCGATATCCATTTCCTTCGAATCCACAAGTATGCAGATGACCTCCGGACAGGTTAATTCCTCCGATCCCATCGTTCTGGATCTAGATGGAGATGGCATTGAACTAACGAGTGTTACGGAAGGAGTTCAATTCGATCTGGATGCCGATGGAATTACGGAGACCGCCGCCACGGTGACAGGTGGGGATGGTCTACTGGCTTTGGACAAGAACGGCAATGGGTTTATTGATGACGGCAAGGAGCTCTTTGGCGATCAGAACGGCGCCTCCAATGGATTTGAGGAGTTGGCCAAGTATGATTCCAATAAGGATGGAGTGATCGATTCCAAGGACGCCGCCTTCGACCAATTACGAGTTCTGGTCCGGAGCGGCTCGGAGGATTCCGCCTCTCTTGGGCAATTATTGACTCTCTCTCAAGCGGGGATCAGTTCTATCAACCTGGGCGCCCAGGATGTGTCTGAATCGGCATCAGGTGGAAACAAGATCGCTCAAAGGTCCTATTTCACGCGCAATGATGGGACCACCGGAACGGCTGTCGATGCTCTTCTGAATCGTCTCGTATAAAGTCCTCTCACTCTCCGGGGCTTGCCACGCATTCCGCCCAATGTGTCCGCGAGCCCCGGATGTTTCATCTCTGCTAATCGGATCATCTCACCTTTTTGAAGACCAAGACCAAAGATCTGCCTCCCATGAGCACTTTCAGACCTTGAGTCCAATCCATGGCATAACGCTGTCGAGTCCTGCGTGAGGCCAGATGGCTGCAGAGGTCAACAAATAAAGCTAATGGCCAATAGAAGAATTGTTTCGCACGTGGAGAAAAAGTATCCAGGGAGTCGAGATGAAGCCCAGATTTTTCACCCGCCATTTTCCATGTACAGATTGGGAAAATGGAGAGATGTGGCGGATCCAGATGAATGGCTGAATTTCCCGTATTTTCTGTTTCGGGGGGACGTGAAGCGGCACCTTTCAAGAGATATGCCACACGGCGCTCAATGTTCGAGTAATTAGGTGTTGTCACAATCAATATACCCGGTGTTCTAAGGACTCGAGCGAATTCCCGAAAGGCCAGCCAAGGATTTTCAAGATGTTCGACACCCTCGGCTGAGATGACCAGATCGTAGGATTCATCAGAAAAGGGAAGAGGTTGATTCATATCCACTTGAACAGCGGGCTGGCCACCCGCTTCGAAATTCTCCGGAACAAGGTCCGCGGCTGTGACACTGTAACCAAGTTGCCGGAGTTCCCAGGTCAGTCTTCCCGGACCACAGGGGATATCAAGTATCTGAATGTTTTTATGGAATTGGAATCCACGATAATCCGTGACAGGACCCCTTCCCGTGATCCTCTCTGGGGTGGAAGGGGAGAACGAAGTGTGTCGGCCAACCAGTTTACAACCAGGGCGGGGGGATCCACCTGGCCCGCTTCGATTTGCTTCAAAAGCGGTTTGGAGATACCCAAACTCTTGGACAATCCCTCTCGAGTTGAAAGGGAACCATTGTGTCTTCTACGAGTGGAAAGGAGAAGCTGGCCGAATTCTGAAGGTGTGAGTGGGGGTTCGAAATCCGGGGATTTACCGTGAGAGGCGTCATCCATGGCTGTTGACAACCTTCTGGAGGGTTTATACATTCCCCGCCACGTGTTAGTCTTATAATATAGGGCGCTTAGCTCAGCTGGCTAGAGTACTTCCTTGACATGGAAGGGGTCACTGGTTCAAGTCCAGTAGCGCCCACCATTGGCCCCGAAACACACAAGGCCCGTGCCCGGCGCCTGAGACCGGGGGACGGGCTGTTTGTTATTTTAGGAAAACCCACCGGCACGGTTTACCCTGCGGGTGGTACTCCGCGAAGAAGAGCGAGAATGTCAACCGGCACAGCTGAAAAACAGCCTATTCAACTGACTCTGCCAGATGGGACTGTGAGGGAGGTTCCCTCCGGTATTACAGGACTGGAATTGGCGCAATTTATCGGCAAACGGATTGCCGGTGATGCTCTTGCTGTTTCCGTAAATGGACGGGTTCTTGATCTGTCCTTTCCCATCAATGATTCGGGCACACTCAAAATCCTCACCTTCAAGGATCCCGAAGGACGGGCGGTTTACCGTCACACCTGTGGCCATGTGATGGCGCAGGCGGTGATGGAGCTCTTTCCCGGCGCGGAACCCGCGGCTGGAGATTGGGCGGAGGAACGGTATTTTTATGATTTCCGCGTCGACCGTCCCTTTACTTCCGAGGATCTGAAACGAATCGAGGAGCGCATGGCCGCCATCTGTGCCGCGGATGTTTCTCTGAAGCGGGTTGAGGCAAGTGCCAGGGAAAGCCTTTCC
>CAZORO010000013.1:0-19878 GCA_964581845.1 uncultured bacterium | reverse complement strand
AACACGCAACCCCTTCAAGGAAGAAATGATCGAGGAGCTGGAACGGCGCGGCGAGACCATCTCCTGCTACCGTCAAGGAGATTGGGTCGACCTGTGCTTGGGAGCGCATCTTCCCAGCACGGGGAAGATCAAGGCATTCAAACTCCTCATGACCGCTGGAGCCTACTGGCATGGTGATGAAAGCCAGCCCCAACTCCAGAGGATTTATCTGACTGCCTTTCCGAGTCAGAAGGAATTGGATACTTATCTCGAGCAGATCGAGGAGGCAAAAAAGCGCGACCATCGCAAACTCGGACAGGAGCTGGAGCTCTTTACCATCTCCAGCGAAGTGGGTGGAGGTCTGGTTCTTTGGCTCCCCAAGGGAGCGGCCATCCGCTATGAACTCGAATCGTTCCTACGTGATAAACTATTGGAATATGGATACCAAGCCGTATATACACCGCACATCGGGAAGCTCGATCTTTATCGTACCAGCGGACACTTCCCCTATTACAAGGATTCTCAGTTCCCACCGATTCACATGAGCGAACATGGCTCCGAGGATGACGCCTCGGAGGAGGGGTACCTCCTGAAGCCGATGAACTGCCCGCATCACATCAAGATCTACGAGGCTACGCCAAAGAGTTACAGGGATCTCCCCTACCGCTTGGCCGAGTTTGGAACCGTGTACCGCTATGAACAATCAGGTGAGCTCTCTGGCTTGACCCGTGTACGTGGTTTTACGCAGGATGACGCCCACCTCTTTGTTACCTCCGAGCAGCTTGAGGAAGAGCTTTCACGGACTGTGGAGCTGGTTCTCTTCGTGCTCAGGAGTCTTGATTTCAAGAATTACCGGATTCGCTTCGGGAGACGGGATTCTGGAAGCGGCAAGTATGGGGGTAATCCCGAGCTATGGGATCAGGCCGAGTCCAACATCTGGAATGTACTCCGTGGAATGAATCTGGATTTCAGCGAGGAGTTGGGAGAAGCCGCCTTTTATGGCCCCAAGATCGATTTCGTGGTGCGTGACTGCCTGAACCGTGAATGGCAACTGGGCACTGTTCAAGTGGATTATGTCCTGCCCGAGCGGTTTGACCTCAAGTACACTGGCGCGGATGGAAATCCCCATCGTCCGATTATGATCCATCGCGCCCCCTTTGGATCATTCGAACGTTTCGTGGGAATCCTTATCGAGCACTACGCGGGAGCTTTCCCAGCTTGGCTGGCTCCAGTGCAAGTCCGGATCCTTCCGGTGGTTGATGAGGTTTTGCCTTACGCGGAAAAAGTGTATGCTCACTGCCGTCAGCTGGGTACTCGTGTAGAGCTAGACAAGCGTGCGGAAAAAATCGGCTACAAGATCCGTTCCGCCGAAACAGAGAAAGTCCCTTACATGCTTGTGATCGGGAAACGTGAGGCGGAACAAGGGAGTGTGTCCATCAGGGTACGAACCCAAGGGGATCAGGGAAGCCTGCCCTTGGAAGAAGCACTCTTGCGGTTGAAGCAAGAGCTGGCAAGACCAACGATTGAGACTGTTTAGAGGAGGAAACAAGCAATCCTACGGCGTCCGCGTTTTATCCCCGGCAAGATCCCCAAGCCGAAAGACCGCATCAACCGCGATATCCGTGAGAGTGAAGTCCGCCTGATCGATGAGACGGGACAACATGTCGGTATTGTCCCCATCCAGGAGGCTCTAAAAAGGGCGGAGGCGGCGGCGCTTGACCTAGTCGAGGTCTCTTCGGCGGCTCGTCCCTATGTCTGCCGGATCATGGATTACGGCAACTACAAGTACGAGCAAGCCAAGAAACAAAAGGATGCGCGGCGGAAACAGCACACCATTGATGTCAAGGAGGTGAAGCTCCGGCCACGTATCAGCGAGAATGACTATGAAGTCAAGATTCGTGGTGCGCGCAGGTTCCTCCTGCAAAACGACAAGGTCAAATTCGTGTTGATGTTCCGGGGCAGGGAACGCAATCACCTTGAGTTTGGGATGAAGCTCCTCCAACGGGTGATTGAAGACCTCAAGACAATTGCAATCGTGGAATCCCGTCCCCAATCCGAGGGACGGAACATGATCATGGTTCTTGGCCCAGATGCAGCGGGAGTCAAGGCGGAAAAGACCCGCCTCGAACGTCTGAGAAAGCAGGAAGAAAAGGAAGCTAAAGCGGGAGGGACTCCCGTCATTGAAGGAGAAAGACATGCCGAAAGTAAAAACACTGAGGAGCGCGTTCAAACGCTTCTCTCTGACAAAGAAGGGGAAGATTAAAAGGAATAAGGCTTATCACAGCCACCTCTTGACCTGCAAGAACACGAAACGCAAAAGAGGATTGCGCAAAGCTACCATTGTCGCATCCACCGATGTTGGCCGTGTCCGCCGGATGCTCGCGATCTGAGGTAGGGCGGGGCTTGCCCCGCCAGCACCTTTTTCCCGATTTTGGTGGGGCAAGCCCCACCCTACAAAAATGACCAAGGACAATCGGCAAGCCTCACCAAGGATAGTGGGGTAAGAGTGGGGCAAGATTCACCCCACAAGATTTATAAGGAGAAGATTGAATGCCACGCGCAACCAACAATCCGGCCTCCAGGCGGCGACGGAAAAAAGTGATGAAGATGGCCAAGGGCTTTTTCGCTGGCCGCGGGAAGCTCTACCGCTCCGCCCATGCCGGAGTCTGGAAAGCTTTGGCCTATTCTTACCGTGACCGCCGCCGGCGTAAACGTGAGTTCCGTGCCCTGTGGATCGTCCGCATCGGCGCCGCAGCTCGTCAGCATGGCCTCAACTACAGCCAGCTGATCGATGGTCTGAACAAAGCCGGAGTGGAAATCGACCGAAAGACCTTGGCTGGCCTAGCAATTGATGACGCGGCCGCCTTCGGCGCAATCGCCGAGCAGGCCAAGAGTGCCCTTTCAGCCGCGCACTGACCCCGGCTTCCGGCGAACCCATGACGATCGAGGACACAAACCTCCTGGAGCAATTGGGCGGCATCCGCGCCGATGCTCTTAAGGCATTGGCTGGGGCGCCTGATTTACGCGCTCTGGAGGAGGTCAGGGTTCGTTATCTGGGAAAGAAGGGTTCTATCAAGGGGCTTCTTAAAAGTCTTGGCTCGCTTCCACTCGGCCAGCGTCCCCAAGCCGGGGCCGAGGTCAACCGTCTCCATGATGAAGTGGAGGCAGCGTTGGAGCAGGCCAGTCTGCGTTTGGAGGAGCTGGCTCTAGCCAAGCGCTTGGAGGAAGAGCGGATTGATATCACCCTTCCTGGACGTGGCGCGGAAATCGGTTCTTGTCATCCCGTCAGCTTGGTCATCGATGAAGTCACTTCGATCTTCATGCGCATGGGCTATGACATCCATGACGACCGTGAGATCGAGAGCGACTATTACAACTTCGAGGCTTTGAACTTCCCCCCGGATCACCCCGCCCGCGACATGCAGGACACCTTCTTCCTGGAGGGTGGCTTGCTTCTGCGTTCGCACACCTCCAATGGACAAATCCATTTCATGGAGAATCACAAACCTCCCATCAAGGTGGTGGTGCCCGGTAGAGTTTACCGAAGGGATAGCGACCCAACCCACCTGCCCATGTTCCACCAAATCGAGGGACTGCTGGTGGGGAAGGGAATCTCCATGGGGCATCTGAAGTGGACTTTGGAAACTCTCATCAAGGGACTTTTCGGTCCCGAGGCCTCGCTTAGATTCCGTCCCAGTTTCTTTCCCTTCACCGAACCGAGCGCTGAGGTGGATATGTGGTTCGAGACCACTCCAGGAAATGGACGCTGGCTCGAAATGGGTGGCGCGGGACTGGTGCATCCCAATGTTCTCCTGGCCTGCCAGATCGACCCCGAGGAATGGAGCGGTTTCGCCTTTGGAATGGGGGTCGAACGTTTGGCGATGATCAAGTATGGCATCCCCGACATCCGCATGTTCTACGAAAACGACCTGCGCGTGCTCCACCAGTTCCGCGGGGCACGGTGCGGGGAGTAGATTTCTCTTCTTAATCCATTTGATTTTCAAAAGGTGTTACTAAAACACCGCCGGATCCGATGGGAGGAACAAGCATGGATTCAGCAAGCAGGCCGCTAAATCGAAAGGCTCCAATCCATTATCCCTACCGGAAGCGGGAAGGGGCCTCATCCATCGTCTTCCTGACTGTGTGTACCGACAAGAAGAAGTCCATTCTGGCGCGTCCCGAGATTCATGACCTCATGAGAAAGGCCTGGCAAGAGGCGGACCACTGGCTTGTCGGCCGCTATGTGCTGATGCCCGACCACATTCACCTGTTTTTGCGTACCACGGGAATCTGAAGCCTCCGATTTAACCAACTGGGTGAAATACTGGAAAAGCATTGCTTCAAGACGATGGCCTTTTCCTGAGGAACAGCCTGTATGGCAAAAATCCTTTTGGGAGCGTCAATTACGAAGCGAGGAAAGCTGCGAACAGAAATGGGAATACGTTAGCCTCAATCCACAAAGAAAGGGTTTGGTGAAAGTAGCGGAGGATTGGCCGTATCAAGGTGAGCTGAACCCGTTTTAAGGTTGTGGACGTGATGGGATCGGGACGCAATAGAATCGGGACGTGATGGAATGCGTCGCTCCATGGTGTGACCCGCTCCGCCGGGTCCGGAACCGCTTCCAGTTCCCCCAACGCGAGTCTTCGGTTAATCTATTTTTTTATTACATGATATCCATGTCTGAGACTCCAACTGGCCAACCGCCCGATCCAACTCCAAGTCAAATTGAAACGGATTCAACCACTGTGTTCAGCCCCATCCGGCTCCTTCATCAGGCTCATGCCCCCAGCCAAGCCGATATCTGGCTGGTGCGGTGGGATGGAGCTGAATGTGTCCTGCGTGACTACTCCTCACCAAGATCCTGGTATTGGCGCCTGCTCTGCCGGTGGGCTGTGAGACGGGAACTCCATGTCCATCGTTTGCTGGATGGGCTTCCAGGAATCCCCCGCCTGCTCTCCGCCGTGGACCGGGACCGGTATTTGATGGAGTACATCGATGGACCTCCATTGAACAGCCGGATGCACGTCCCGGATGAAGAGTTTCTTGACTGTCTCGAACAGATCGTCACTGGAATGCATGCACGCCGGGTAGCCCATGGCGATCTCCGCAACAAGAACATCCTGGTGGGACCTGATCAGACACCCTATATCATTGACTTCAGCACCGCTTGGTGGGGGAACTCCCTGTGGCGCATACCTCTCTTTGAATTCTACAAGCATCTCGATCAACGCCGTCTTGTCCTGACCAGATCCAAGTTTTTTCCCAAGCACTTTAAGGACCAAGACCTGGCTAAAATCGAAAAGGGCCCCTTCTATATCCGTTTGGGACGTTTTTACCGGCGGTCAATCTATTCTTTCTTTTCATCCCGCCGCCGTCCCGGCCACCCTCACAAAGGGTGAACCCTCTTCTATTCCCCCCAAGTTCCTATCGCACGGATGGCGTGGTAGCATGAAGGTCAATGCCCCGGAATCGTTAAGATCTCGATGTCAATCACTCACGCTCCATCGCTTCCCTCACCCCCCCTGTCTTTTCTCGACAGGCTCAAAGCGCGCTTCTGGACTGGGATGGATCATCCGGAGGGTTATATCCGCTCTCTGCGTTGGTTCACTCCATTGGTGAGTCAAGATTGGCTATGGAGCGAACGGCGGTTATTGCATCGTTTGGCCTCCCTCGAGCGGTTCGCGCTGTGGAAGGGGGAGGAATGGCGCTCGTATGGTGAGGTCGAAGAAGCCAGGAAAGGCTTCCTCCGCGCCCTTCGCGAGGTGGCTGGTCCCCGGCTCAAGTCGATCGCGGATGAGGCGGACCGTAGACGGTTGAATCAATGGCTAGCAAAAATCGAGGCCCGCCTGGGTGTGATCGATCCCTATTGCCGCCCCACACGCGCACGCTTGGAACTGACGGATGCTTGCAATCTGCGTTGTCCCATGTGCCCTCAGTCCTTTTGGGAATGGGATCGCAATTATGCCGGGGAGTGGATCCTCGAGCGGGCACGTAGCCTGTATCCTTGGCTGACCGCCCTGGATTTTACCTCCTTCGGGGAAACTCTCCTCTCGCCGTTGTTCAAAAAGGCAGTCCAGGAGGCACCCACTCATACTCACACCTTGCTGATCACCAATGGCCTGCTTATCAATGATGAAATGGCCACCTTCCTTTGTTCGCATCATATCTCGGAGCTGCATGTCTCGATCGATGCCGCCTCGCGGGACGCCTATCAGGCGATGCGGGGAGTGGATGCCTTCGAGCGGGTGGTGGTGAATTCCAGACGGCTGGTGAGGGCTCGGCTCCAATTTGGCGGCGGGAAACCCATCCTGGTTTTCAACTTCACTCTCAACCGGAAGAACATCGAGGAACTTGTTCCGCTCATCCGTTTGGCCGGAGAAATCGGCTTCCAGCGTGTTCACATCAATTACCTCATGGTGTGGACGCCGGAAATGCGGGGGGATTCGATCTACTGGATCCGGGAACGGACTTGCGAGGTGATCGATGAGGCTGAATGGGTAGCTCATCAAGTGGGAGTGGAGTTCTTCCATCCTCCGAAACCATTGAAGGAACATGAGGGGGTTGAACGGTTCGAGCGTTATTGCCCTGAGGCCTGGGAATTCATCCACTTGCGCGCGCATGGACGTTTATCCGTTTGTTGTATGTCCGCCGATGAGTTTGAGGTTCCCGAAGGGATGGGTTGGGAGGAGATCTGGGACAGTCCCGCCTACCAGGATTTCCGCCGCCGGGTCAATCTCCCCGGTGATGAGGCTCCCCCCCTATGCAGGCATTGTTTCTATGGACGCAACATCCTGCCGGGCGATCCTCGCTTCCACTTCTTCGATACCGCCCTTTCGGAGCACATCACAGGCTCACCAAAAGACCCCTACCTGCGAGAATCTTTGGTTGAGTAGAACCATCCGCATTCCTCGCACCTAGCGGGGAGCTCAGCCCACAGGCACGAGTTCCTGTTTCGCTCGCAGAATAAAAGCGCGCATGAGGTCGTGATCCTTGATACCTGGAGCGGACTCCACACCGCTGGCCGCATCGACTCCTTGAGGACTTAATCGAAGGACCGCATCGGCCACTGTCTCTGGTGTTAAACCTCCCGATAGAATCCATGGGTGTGGGGCCTTCCAGCCGGAAAGGAGAGACCAGTCGAATGACTTACCGGTGCCTCCAGGCGAGGAGGAGTCATATGCATCCAGTAAGAGAGCATCGCAAGGGTAATCCTCAAATCCTTGCAAGGCTTTCTTTCCCGTCACTCTGACCGCTTTCCAGACACGCAGCCCCTCATTACGAAGGTCCTCGGCGAACTCAGGCGTTTCTTTACCATGCAGCTGGATCGTATCCAGACGGATGGATCTGGCGACCTCCATGACGGTTTCAAAGGAAGGATCGACAAAAACGCCTACCCGTAATCCGAAAGGAGGAAGCCCTGCTACCAGGGTCCGCGCGGTACCCAAGTCCAGGTACCGCCGTGAGCGTGGATAGAAGTTAAATCCCAGCGCATCCGCGCCTAACTCCAGCGCCGCTAACCCATCCTCATTGCGGGTGATTCCGCAGATCTTGACCCATATTGGCATATACTCCACCCTCCTGATGCCCATCTGGATGTCGTGCCATGCCGGAACAACGCCTTGTACCCTCCTCTCTCATGGTTCCATTTCCCCATGCATGGAGGTTCCGAGCGCTGTCCTAGTAAAAAACAATTCCCAGTCTGTCTATCGCCTTCCTTCCTGTCAAGCACAATCATATGCGTCATGTGCAAGGTATATGCCATATTCCGTTACTCTAATTCCATAAAGACTCAATTATTTCTTATTAAATTCTACATTGACATTCTCTTATGGACTCATCTTATTGATAAAAATAGACTTATGATATATTGGATGTAAATCCTTGTGTGAGAATAATCTTACCTACTCTCCAGACAGGGGTCAGCTAGCTGAGAAAAAAATCGGAAAAGTCGTTTAGGTTTTGTTTTGCAAATGCCGATAATGAATAAACGGGTCTTTATCCTGGGGCCCTCGAAAAGCGGGAATACCATACATAAAAACCAGAAAAATGGCATCTCAAAGGGCACGAAAGAAAACCTTCTGGAGGGGGCTTAAGCTGTTGACACATCCCTTCCATCTAGGCTATATTCCCTGAGAGTACGTCTGGTTTCTGTGTGTGTTTTGCCCACTTCAAGGGGTATTCTCTCGAGATTGTCGAGGGAGATGAGAAGTATGGTTTGTAAGGAGAGTGTCGCTGTGTCTGTCAATTCAGTTGAAGCCGTACCATCAATCCCTGGACAATCACCGTCGCATAAGTCTGCAAAGAGTATCGTTGGCGAATCGAGTCAGAGGAGGCTTATGATGCAATCCAAGCGATCTGCCCTTTTATTCGGTCTGGTGTTCCTAGCGCTGGCAGGGATCATCGCGCCTGTTTCACAGGCAGCAACGGTGAATTCGTTCACCGCTGTCCCCGGACAGGGAGGTGATGTCACGCTCAGTTTCACGGTTATAGGGACCAACCCTATGACTGTGAGAATATACCGTTTGGTATCACTATCCCAACCCATTCCGGCCCAGTTTATACCCGGGTCTCTCGTGGCTAACAATATCCCCATCACCTCAGGAACTCAGAAAGTGATGGTGAACACCGCCGAGGAGACGAGCAATCAGGCCAATGGTTTCCAGCCCTTCACCACAACGGTGAGCGCGGGTTTGTATTGGTATATGCTCCGTATTACAGAACCTGGCCCCGTAATCACCGAGTCCCCAATACGGGGTGCGGTGGCGGATGTGAATCCACCCGCTACACTGGGATCCGGCATCTTCAACATCGCATGTCTTGATGCGACATCGACGTTGGAAGTTTCCTTCACCAATCCCTTTGATGAGGTGGTGGACTCTGGAGCCAACCTTACCCTCAACCCGGGTTCTGTGAAACAACATGCCCTACCCGCGGCGAACTACACATTCGACATGTTGCTTTACCGGCTCGAACAATCGCAACCCTATGACGTTACTATTGATCCACCGACTACTTCACAACAGGAGATTGCTCCCTATAACCGCGGGGCGATAACAACTCATACCTCCTATGCATCTGGTGGAACAGCTTACGCCTATGGTTTACGCATACGCGATACGGTCGGTAATGTAAGTGGCGGGTCACCACTTTACCAGAACCAAACCTTTTCAGTTGTCACCGCCCCAGTCGATGTAGCCGTAAGCGAAACATTGATTTCTGGTGTCCCCACCAATGTGCTGACATTTACAGTCAATGGAGCAGCTCTTAACAGTGATCCCAGTTATGTAAACAAAGCCAAAGCAACCATTTACGCGCGTGATGATGGGGCCCCCATCACTTCAGCGAATATTAATAGCGCCACTGAAATAGGTACAGTTTTTATTGAGGATGCCTCCACGGTGATCACCTTTTTGCATGATCCCAATACTCCAAATCTTCCGAGAGAAGCCTATAAAACTTACACCTATGCCGTGGTCCTGGAGACCGATAACGGGAATACGAGTGCGTGTACCTCCAACTCACCATCTATCCTCACCACAGACCTTCTTCCACCAGCCTTGATCCAACTTGTCACTCCAGCCGATGGCGTGGATTGCCTGCGGGGTAACCAATTGTTCTCCGCTTTGGTCGGTGACGATGCGGGTGGAAGTGGGATCCAGTCTGTCACCTTTACATTGGAAAACGCCTCGGGAACGATATACCTCCTCGGTGCAGACATTAATGTGACGGTCGCTGGTGCTGTTGGAACTGCTTCAATAACCGTCGACACAACGAGCATCCCAGATGGAACCTACATTTATTCGGCGACTGCCGTTGATTTCGCGGGAAACACACTCGAGACCGGTTCCGGTGATCCGGGTGCTGGCCCCGACTTTACTATTGGCATTAACAATGTACTTGGAGACATTGCCATTATAAGTCCCGCCAGTGGGACAGCTGTTCATGGATCATTCATCCTCTCTGGGACCGCCGCTTCCAGCTCCACCATCTTGGAGGTCTCTGTCACCTATTCGACCAGTGCGGCGGATGTGGAGATCTTGGCTTCAGGGACCTCGACATGGACCGCAGCTATTCCAGTGGATGCATCCATGGCGGATGGTGATATTCTCACCACCACGGTCGAAATCTATGACGCATGCGGTCTGAACACCTCAGTAATAAGGGAATTCTGTGTGGATTCCCTGTGCACAGCCACTCCCTCCGTGAGTCTGTATCCTTCCTCCGGCATATTTGGACCAAGTGGTCTGACTGTCTATGCGTCTGTCGCGGATGATGGTGAAGGAACCTCCTGCGATGCAGGAATCTCCGCAGTGGACCTGACAGCCATCCTTTCGGGCTATGCCTTCTTTACACAGCCTTCGACAGTTCCTCAGGTGGGATACTTTAACTTCAATCATAACTCGACCTTTGGGTTGACCGATGGACAATCCTCCACTCTGGTGCTTTCGGCCACTGATGGTGCGATTGATGATCCAAATACCTGCTCGTTCACAATTGGAACCATCACCGCTGACTACTCCGCTCCGGCTTGCACCATTATCACACCAATAAGTGGGGCTTGTGCCGGCAGCTTTACAATTTCCGGAACTGCCCAGGACTTTGGCGCTGCGGGAATCGCCGAAGTCGAGATTTCCATTTCCGGTCCGGTTAACAGCGCAACTTCGCTAGGTCCAGTGACCACCTTTAGCGAGGTCTTTGCACCAGGCGTGGATGGGACCTATTCTATTGTAGTTAATGTGACTGATTCAGTTGGGAACACAAGTAGCTGCGGTCCTGTTTCCGTGACCGTGGATGTCGCTCCACCGATCGTGCAAATCCTCAATCCACTCCCGCCCAATGTGGGTGTCAATGGATCATTTATTCTGTCGGGAACGGCGGATGATCTTGGTTGTTCCGGTGTTCAGAGTATGACTGTGGAATTCACTACATCCACGGGTACAGCGAAGCTGCCGGTTCCGTTCTCCCCAGTCGGTGGATTGCAAACGACTTGGTCGGTGGTCATCCCTGTTGACCCTGCACTTATTGATGATGCCTCGTTTACTGTGATTGTTTCCGCAACGGACGGGATTCCACTTTCTGGCTCCGATACCGAAACCTACTTTGTGGATGATACGGATTTTTGTCCGGTCCTTACGACTCCTCTCGTAAACAGCACGGTGTTCCTTGGGCCCAACGGTCTATTAATCGATTATTCCGGTGGCGATGATGATGCCTTGTCCTTGTTGTATGACACAGGTGTTGGCAGTTTCTACGCCAGTGTCACTGGTCCTTCGATTCCGTTCGCTACATCCCCGCTCTTCAGTTCGACTCCTCCCGCCTTGGGAATTACCTCAGGGACAGCTACACTCTGGGCTGGAAGCGGGACAAGTACGACTGATGAACTATACTTTGGACTGACTGATGGTGACCTCGCGGAAATCAGCATTTGCCTGGTGGATGGAGCTACAGGCACCCCGAATATCTGCTGCGTGACCTTTGAGGTCAATGTGGATCTGACACCACCCGAATGTGAAATCGTCTCCCCGTTGGATGGTGCTTGCCTCGACTACGCCAACATGGTCTTGGGTGCCACTGATATCATTGTGGAAGCTACAGATGATAATTCCGGTCTTTCCGAGGTTGGTGTCACCATCTTCAGTGGAGCCCTCGCCATATTCTCCGACAGCACACCTGCCTCGGGTCTGGTGGCCCTCTCTTCCGTTTCCGTACCGTTTGGCTCCTTTACTCCGGGAACTTATACAGTCGTGACAACCGTCACCGATGTGGCTGGGAATGCCGCTGTGGGTTGCAGTTCCATCACGGTGACCGTGGGCAGCCTTCCCCTGGCTGACATCCTTACTCCGCCCGAGGCAGTAGCCAACGTGAGCTTGCTGATGAGCGGAACCACCACTAATTCGGCTACTGGCGCGAATCTCTATTATCCAGGCGCGGGTGGTGGAGTTCTTCCAGCGCTGGATCCATCGATTGAAGCTGCTGTATCTCCAGTGGCGGTGTTCAGTGCATCAGATGACCAGAACTCGCTCGTGGCTATCGCGTTTACGAATGGTTTTGAATTCCCATTCTATGGCGGCACTTACAACGAAGTCATGGTTTCAGCACGTGGTGTTCTTGGCTTTGGCAATCACTTGTTGAGTTGGATTAACTTAACTGATCCCACACCGTCAACAGCGGATGTTAATTTCCAAGTGCCCAAGATTATGCCGTTGTGGTCAGATCTCGATGCTTCGGGTGCTCAAGGCGGAAGTACGACATACCGCCAGTATGATGACCGGTTCATCATTGACTACCGTGGTATTCCATCCAGCGCGGGTGTTGGCTCGAATGACTTCAGCGTCGTCTTGTTCGAAACTGGCGCCGTTCAGTTCATCTATGGTCAAAATATGACAATCAGTCCCTCGATAGGGACTCCAGTGGCGGTGGGTATCTCTGCTGGTGTCTTTGCCCAGGATGTCACGGGGTATGATGATGTCTTCTTGGCCTCAAATGGTGTTCAAAGACCTAGTACAGATCTATTCCCTTCAGTTTTGAGTGTTGCTCCCGCGCTCAATCCGGTCTCAGACAATGCCCTCTTCCAGGTCTTTACGTCTGCTCCATTTGATTTGTATGTTTCCGGTTCGACGACCACATTCAACGTTCAAGGCACATCATTGAGTATGCCACTGACTCTGAGTCTCAGCGGCAATTGGTCAACCAACTTCGTGCTTCCCACCAATGCCTTCTATGGTGACGGTGACATTCTTGCCATGAGCGTGAGAGCCATTGGTGGATGTAACGACACGACACTGGGGCCAGGCGCGAATATCTTCTACACGATCGATGAAACGATACCATCCGCAACGGTTGCCAGGGTTGAACCATCCAGCTGCAGCATCAATGGCCTCTTCACTATTGTGGGCCAAGCTGATGATTCTGGAACTCCTGGATACCGTATTGATTCCGGTATCACTTCAGCTACCTTTGAGTTCTATCAAGGTGGCGTTCTGGTTACTTCTGTTCCAGCCGGGAGCACAATCCCGGCAATTCCTACCCGCCCGAACGTGGGATCGGTGACTGCCACGGTGACTGTTGACCCATCCACGTTGGGGCTAGCTCCTGGTCCGTTCGGTATCGATTTGGTCGTTGCTGACGGTGCGATCGATGTGCCGAATATTGGTAGCGCTTATGGTGGTACTCCGCCAGAAATCTACATCTATGATCCGGTTCCACCGAAATCTCAGTTGGTGGCCTCACGGTTATTCATCGCTGCTGTAACTCAGGTCTCCAGCGTCACTCAAACCGTTATTTATGAGTTGGATCCCGATACGGGCGCGGTTCTCGCAAGTGTTCCACTTCCAGCGACTATGTATTCACCGCTCGGATGTGCTCTCGGATACAATGGAGTCAACCTCTACTATGCCCCAACACTTGGTAGCGGCACAGGTGTAATTCTCGCTATCAGCGCGATCACGGGTCCAAGTGCCGTTACAGGTCCAAGTGCAGTTGCAGCTTTTTACACTCTCCCGGGTATCACACACCCGATTACAGAAATTGGTGCCGACGACGACACGGTGTACATCAATGGGCCGGTTGGGGCTTCGTATGTTGAGATGTTTGATGCCAATACGATGGCCTACATTGGACAACAAACCACCGCGATTTCTGACGGAAGTGAAGTTGGATCAGGAATCTTTGACCGGACCTTCCTTGCACGGCATCTCCCCAATCGGGATGTTTTCTGGGAGAACTATCCAGACGCCAGTTCACCTGGAGGGAACTCATTTATTGGCTTGGGTCAACTTAACTACCGGACAATGGGCCTCGGATTCAGCGGCACTCGTCTGTTCCAAGGCCGTATGCCCGATAATGTGGTTCGTGAGGTCGTAACGACTCTGGCTCATGCTGGATACAGATCCTCAGTCCTGTCTGATTCGACACCATTTGAGATCAACACATTCGGTGTACCTTATGGTGCCACGATTTGTGCTCTCGCGGCTGGACCAAGAGTCACCTCTACAACGCTCTGTGGGACCGCATTGCCTTATGACCTCATGGCGGCTGTGACTGACACGGCTCCCTGCGGTATTGCCCAGGTTGACTTCTTTGGGTTCGAAACCAGTGCGGGCATTGGTTCGAGTGTCTTGTTTGGTACTGCTACGACACTTCCCGACCTGGTGGAACGTGCCATTTCGACAGGCGACGAGTCTTCGGCAGCCATTGCCTCGGCGACATTGACCGATGCCTCCGTCAACCAGATTCTACCAGCGGGTGAGGGTGAACTCACATTGTATTCCATCGCTACTGACAATGCGGGCAATGTCGAGATTCCCGACATGAGTAGTGCGTTGGTGATGACGATCGACAATCGTGCGCCGCGTATGAACTACCTGGCAACGGTTCCGTATGCGGCAACGAGCGGAGCGGATGTCACGGTAGAGGTGACCTTGCGAATCGAGGAGTTTGGCTCTGGCCTCGACCTGTCTGATCCTCCAACGTTGATCGCTCAGTTCAATGTGCTCTCTGGAGCAGCAGATGTTCCATTGACCTTGACTTTGGCCCCGCCTGTTCTGGGTGTCATTACGGCCACAGCTCAGTTCAATCCTTCCCTCATCCTTCCAGCTCTACCGGCTAATGAGGGCGCCTACATCGACTTCCTTGCCAGCGCGACCGACAATTGCGGCAATGCCACATCGGTCACCCTGGCCGACCGGTTTATCGTTGATAACCAGTCACCGCTGGGTGATGTTGCCGATGTCTTCTACCCGGCAGAGGCAATTATTGCAAATGGAACCCCAGGAAATTCACTCTGGTCCATGCTCAATTCATTGGTTTGGACGGCCAATGAGCTTCGTAATCCAGCGGCGTGGGACTTTGGATTCATTTCCAATACCACCAATCCTGGGTTGAATGCGCAACGGCCTGATTACCTTGCGGGTACAGTGCAATATCCAGTATTGCCAGAAGTCCTTGCGCAGGATGTTCTGGGAGCGACTCCTGAAGAGGACTTGTGGTCGGCTCCGTCGGGTATTGCCAGTATTGAACTCTACTACGCCACGGGAACTGCAAGCGCCACTCCACAACTCATCGCCTTCAGCAATTGGATTCAAACCATTACTGAAGTCGTGCCAGTAACGGGTGGTGGATACGCAGTTCTCTCCAAGCCCAGCGCGGCAGCCTCCGCGACTGACACATTTGTCTGGGATACCTCTCCTCTCAAACCGACAAGCATCGGTTCGGATGACTACTACTACCTCAAGACTGTCACGCGGGACCACGCCGGTAACCTGCTGGATCCAGTGTTTGGTCCGTTTGTGATCCTTGATGTCTTGTCACCGACCCGGACCATCATCACCGCTACTCCGCTGTTTGGTACACGCGATGTCCGCATCAACTGGGAGTATGTCCCGTACGACAATGTCGGTGTGGTGGGATATGAGATCTACCGCACACGCGACGCGGTGGATGATGTCCTTGAAGCCGATCCTCTCACTGACTTCGACCTGCTCGATACCATCCCGGCCTACGATCCGAATGGGCAGAGAATCACGGAGTATCTTGATGAGACAGTTCCAGCGGAAGGCTCCTATGCCTACTACATCGCAGCCTTTGACGCGGCAGGAAATGGAAGAACCGGAGGTCTGGGGCTTCCGCCAGTCATCTCAAACATCGTGGTGGCTGCCCCGTATGATCTGATTGATCCTTATCCGGTTACCAGCCTGAAAGTACGTGCGGGTGAACCGGATGACGGCAACCTGCTCGCATGGAGTGTCCCGAACATTCCACCGGGCGGCGGAACGGTACGTCCGCTGGGTGATAACATCGCAATCACTGGGTGGGAGATCTTCCGCCACGATACTGGCCGGATTCTCGTCCAATCCGATGTGAGTGATGCGGATGGCGATCCAATAACCAGCCCTGTCGATCCTCAGGTTCACCTGATTGGCCGGGTCGATAACCTGCTGGTCTATGACAATGTCACCCCGACTGGCAGAGTTCGCCTCAATCCAACCATTATTAAGGGTGAACGGGCCACCATCAGCTCGGTTAACCCCGATCTGATCTACGTGTTCATGCCACCGATTGATGCGAACCGTGTCTCGCGCGTTTGGAACCAAACGACAGGGGAAACCTACACGGTAGTCGGTACAGCTGGCCAAATGGTCCAGATTACGGGAACAAATCTACCTGCACCGGGCGATGTGGTTCTCGTGGACTATGAGACTGAAGCCAGAACCTATGTCGACACCGATGTTATCCCCGGAAGACCCTATGCATATGCTGTTGTGGCACGCGATGCGGCGGGTAACCGGTCCTTGATAAGCACCAGTGTCATCATCTCCGATGCCACCGCGGTTGCATTCGATACGACAGCACCAGAGGCGATCGATACTCTCATGCCTCAGGCGTATGGATGCGATACCATCAAGGTGGCTTGGCAAGAGGCACCTTATGATCAGGTTGGGATCATCGGTTATGACGCCTACAGGCATGTTGGCGATTGGCCGATCGATGTTCCCTCCGATCCGGAGAATGACCAGATCCGTCAGGTGCTTTATCCAGTTATTAACCTGGCTCCTAACGATGCAACCGTGACAATTACTCTCGCCACGAGTCTTGTTGATGAGAATCTGCTCCTGTTGACCGATACCACGCGCAACAGGCTAATCGCCTCAGCAACAAAGACTTATGATCTGATAAATTCAACTTACTATGTCCTCTCTGGTGACCAACTAACCGTCAGGAACATTAAGAGCACAGCTGGGTTCCTGCACAACCTCAAGGTTGTCTACTTCAACCCGGCTCTCTCGCTCTTCAATGGCAGTGGATATGACAGTCAACTTGAGTTCCTCGACACCACAGCCTTCGACGGATTGCTTTATACCTATGCAGTCCTTGCTGTGGATCCATGGGGCAATGTGGCGCCAGTATCCAACCAGGGTACTGAGCTTGCCATTGACTGTGTACCACCTCTCGCACCGGTTGCATCCATACAGGCCAATTGCTCGTATGCTTCTGACATTGTTAATGTCATGGTCCTTGATGACGATGTGGACATCGTTTGTGCCTACGACAATCCGAATCTGATCGGTCCCGCAATCGCTTGTGTGGATGATCCAGATCAAGACCAGATGTATGGCATCCCAATCGGGGACAACCAGTTCACCGAGGTCTGGATTTCAGCCATTGACTTCTCGGGCAACACCAGCCCCAGCGTCTCGGTACTCAATGACCTGACACCGCCAGCTCCGCTCTGGCTGGGTGGAATCAACCTGATTCAGAATCCTCCAGGAACGGATGATTTGTTGACGGTGATCTCACTCGATCCAACAGCGGTTCGTGTCAATGTCTACCGCGATGACAGCCTGATGAACCTGGTTGCCAGCGCGCTGGATGGCGATGACGGAACTGTGGATGGACAGTGGACGTTGAACCTTGGCGACAATGTCTCCTCGACCTTCTACGTCACCATCGCGGATGCGGCCTGCAACGAGTCGGATGATATCGCTCTGAGCAACGACGTGACTGTTCCGGCGGCTCCGACAAACGTGGTTGTTTCGAACAACATCGCTGGAACCAGCTGCAACAGAGTGCCAATCGACGATACCCTGACCGCCTGCGTAGCCTCGGATGTGGTCATGCTCACGGTGTATGCGGATGCTTCACTGCTCACCGTGGTCACTTCCGCATCGGTATCACCTGGCCCAGCGGGTTCCTGTGTCGGACCAATCAACATTGGCAACAACAACAGCTTTACTCCAGGTTCTCTCAGCGGCGTCTATGTTGTCGCTACGGATGTGGCGGGCAATAACAGCGCCGCGGTTTACGCACCGGTCGACATCACCGCACCTGAAATCGCTGACCTCGATGTGTTCGAGCAGTTCCCGCAGACCCCGGGTACCTTCCCGCGTGTCGAGGATGAACTCGATGTGCAGATCGACATCGATACGGCTGATGAGGATGAGGTGCTGTGTGTCAAGGTCTTCACTGAATCGCCCACACTGAACCGTGAAGTCCCAGCGTTCTGGGTGACGGGAAATGCCTATCCCAATGACCTGGCTCCGGCAGCGAATAACAACATCCTCGCGGTCGTTGATTTTGGTGTGTCCGGGATCCCAGATGACTTGTTGGTAGCCATTACACCAGCCATGGGTGTTGTCTACCTTGATGTGGCACTGCTCGAGCCCACCGCTGTTGCGGTCAAGGCCGAGGGAACCGGCAACATCTGGGTGGCATCGGTCAATCCAAGCGCTACCACGGAGATCCGTCTCTCCGAGATCACACAATCAGGTGTCCGGGTTCAGGATATCGATCTGCCGTTGGCTCCGCCGGTAACAGGTATGACCTTCGGCCTAGGCGATATTCTGTACTTTGTCACCGAAGCCGGTGGCGCCATCTACACGTTTGATACCGCTACTCTGACTCAGTCGCAGCTGACGATATCCACTGGAGACGTAGGCGCGGCCGAATCCATCGCTTTTGATGGTGCGAACATGCTCTACTTCCTGGATCTTGCCGACAGCAGCGATTCGTTCAGCGGCAGACTCCAGTCAGTGAATGTATCTGGTGGCGCCATCAATACCTTGCTGACCAGATTGATTCAGCCCGCTGGTATCGCGATTGATCGCCGTGGCGGTATCCACTACGGTGAGAGCAGCGCGATTTACGCGGGAATCTTTATCAATCCGAGGTTACGCGTATCTGAACTTCGTCCAGGAGCAAGTGGCCCGCTCACCCTGTTCGAGGGTGGTCTGAATGAAGCTTCGGGTGACACCCTGGTCGGTCCAATTATCGCAGCCGATGGAAGAATGGCCTCAGTTAGCAGGAACTCCGGGTTGATCTCGATCTACTCCTCCAACCGCCGCGGTACCGCTGTACCTGACACAGGTATCGGTTTGCCGGTCCCGCCACTTGCACGCGTGCTTGCCGAGCGGGTACCAGGACCTGACTTCCGTGTCGAGGGCATCAAGATCGGGGACAACGCGGTTCATGAGATCCAGGCCGTGGTTGTTGACAAGGCGGGGAATACATCCGCTGTGGCCACCGCTCTCAATGATGTCGTCGGCCCGATGGTTTACTGGGCGGATGTGATCGAGAGAAATCCAGGTTGGGAGGATCTCCTCGAAGGTCAGACCGAACCGTTCTCGGTTGTCCGGGCGTACACCGATCCGTACCTCAAGAACGAGATCGACCGTGAGGACAACGCCATCCTCTCAGATCGTACCGGTGCCTTCAACTTCGGTGCGATCGGTGACAATGAGAACCTGGTGGTCTTCGTAGCGGCCGAGGATGCCGCCGGTAACATTGGCCAGGCTTACTTTGCCATCAATGACATCCTTCCACCATGGGCTCCAGATCTTGACCGCATCGAGATTATCTCGGCTTGCCCAGGAACCGACGATCAGGTCATCGGCTGGAACTGGTCGGTTGATCCAAACTCCTTCGTTGAAGTGTACGGTGATTACGAGCTTACCCAGTACATTGGTGGGGCGATCGCCGACGCGACAGGTGCCTTTGGACCCATCTCCATTGGCGACAACGAGTTCACTTATGTCATGGTTCTTTGCGTGGATGACGCTGGTAATGTGAGCGAGGCTGTTATGCTAGATGGCCAGAACGGTCATTCGATTAACGACCTCTTCGCACCCGATCCAGTTAACCTTACTAATGTGAAGCTCACCCAGTCCATTACCGGAGAAGACTACCTGACAGGTCTTCCTGGCGCGGTTGTTCCGGGCGATGCCACATTGGTCCGCATCTTCACCGATGAATATATGACCACCGAACTAGCGGTCACCTCCCCGATCCTTGTGGATACAGCCAATGGTAGCTGGGCCATCGAGTCGGTGGGCGTCAACATGGTGGTTAACAACACTCTCTATGGATATCCGAGCCTGTGGCTGGTCGCCGAGGACGATGCTTGCA